>WTAK01000048.1 GCA_013139625.1 Candidatus Delongbacteria bacterium
TAGGGGACGCAGATCTGCGTCCCCTACATAAATCTCGTCTTTACTTTTTATTCATTTCTTTAAACATCTTATACAATCCGGTAATACCATGCTCTTTCGCATAACCCGCAACATAACGATATCCATCACCGTATGTCGGTGAAGAATTTTCCATCATCCTGGTATTCATATGTGAATTGCCGTAATGATCATTAACCTGAGAAGCTACAAATTCAGCCCAACCTTCAGATATTTTCAAATCCGTAATATTTGGATAATTAGCCTGCATCCAGTCATGAGCCAATTCATGAGCGGCAACTTCAATAAATTTATCTTTGGTCAGAGAAAATAACATAAGAATAGAATGATTATTAATAACCTCTGTCGTAACTTCACGACCAAATTCAAAGCCAAAGATCGACTTTGTTTTAACGTAAGTTTTAGTCCTTTCCTCATGAACGAACAGACCTTGTTCCATACTTTCATCCGAAGAAATTGATTTGAATTCTTTGTTTAATTCCTGAATACTAACAAGTTTGAATTTTATGTCATGATCTGTATTTAAATTCATTACTTCATTCATTTTCACTCTAACTTCATCCAAGATATTTCTAGCTTCAGCAGGATCATTTATAGCTGTTTCATCACAGTTTGAGCAGATAAGTCTTCCATCTGATAGGGTTTTGCAATTATCAGGATGTCCACAGAGAAAACATTTCGGTTTATCCATACAATCCTTGCAGAAAAAAGCACCATTCTTATTTCCTATGTGATATCCGTTATTAATTCTTTTACCGCAGAGTTCGCATTTATCCCAGGTTGTTTTCAGACATTTTTCACTACAATACTTTTTCCCGTTTGATCTAAAACCGTTCTTTACGGGTTCTCCGCATACGACACATTTAGGTAATGACTTATCGAAACAATCCTGATCGCAATAATTTTTCCCATTTGATGTAATGTACCTTGTGCCGGGTTTTATTAAATTTTCGCATTGATCACACCACAATTTTTCTGCTGAGAAAATATTTGTAAGGAGCAGGAATAACGATAAAATAAATAAATGTTTATATATGTTGTTTTTGTTTAACATAACAACAAATTATGAATTTATTTATTAAATTCCAAGATTATTCATTATATTACATCAAAATAAAATTGGTAATGCATGCACAATCAAATTATTATAAATCAAATTACGATCTTAGGCTTATTAGCCTTGATAGGTTATATATCAGCAAAATTCAAATTCTTCCCTGAAGGATTCTCCGCAGGAATAAACAAGCTCGTAATGAAAATAACTTTACCATTGATGATCTTCACATCATTATCGAAGTTCGATTTTTTAGTAGAAATACTTAAAAGTTCATTCTATGTTCTAATATTTGCCTATATTTCAATGTTCTTACTACTTTTCGTTGGAACGATCTCTGCAAAAATCATGAAATTAAAATCTCATGCCTATACTATCCATCGAATACATACAACATTCGGGAACATAGCTTTTTTGGGATATCCGTTATTGGATTCTCTCTTCCCCGGTGGAAAAGGATTATTATACGCAGTAGTTTATCATATTGTTGTTGATTCTATGATGTGGACGATCGGTGTTCTATTGTTCAATAAGCATAGAAAGATCAAATTACTCGACAGTTTGAAACATTTAGTAAATCCAAATACGATAGCTTTTGCACTTGGAATCATTGCATTTTTGGTAAGTTTCAAGCTTCCATATATACTTGATAAGACTTTCAGTGGTCTAGGTGGAACTACGATCTACTTATCTATGATCTATATCGGAATGATGCTTAGCCGAATAAGTATCAAAGGGACTTTCAAGGAATTGCAGATATATGTTCTCAGCTTTAATAAAATGCTTCTAATACCTTTTGCATTACTTTTTATAATAAATTTTGCTGAATCGCTATTTGGATTTGAGATGGATGTAATTGCAAAATCTGTGGTTGTCTTACAGGCTGCGATGCCGTGTATGGCTACGGTCGTTATCATGGCGACCGAGTTCAAATCTGATCCTGAACTCGCTGCGAAAAATGTATTCTTAACAACACTCTTAAGTGCTGTGACATTGCCGATAGTTTATTGGTTTATTGGCTGGGTTTAGGGATGTTTATTTAATCCAATTTTCAATTGATAGATCTCTAAATCTATTAAAATGTTTTATATTACCTGTTATAAGCTTTGAGCAGTTTATTAAAGCTGTAGAAGCGATCAATATATCAGCATCAGGAAGTAAAATATTATTTTTGTAAAGATCAGATTTTAACTCACCAAATTTCTTCAATATTTCTACATCAGTATTTATTATGTCAACGGTTAAAATAAATTCTTCAATAAGGTTTATATTTTTTGATCTGTAGTTTGACCTTTCTGCACCGTAAAATAATTCAGCAATAGTCATAAAACTGATCGCTACTTTTTCTTCACAGTAAGATCGCTTTTCAATTACAATTTCATTACCTCTTAATATTTCTATACAAACATCTGTATCTAATAATATCATAGGCTAAAGTCCCTTCCTAAAGTCCTATTGTCATAAATATCTTTTATTATTTCATCCGTCGATCTATCATCTTTCCATTCTTTGGCTAATCTTTTCCATATTTCTATTTGTAAATTCTTACTCACAGTTCTTTTTTCTTTAAATAAGTCATGAACCTCTTCTTCAACTCCACGCTCTAATATTATTAATATTTCATTATTCAAACTTCGTCTTTCTGTTTTTGAAAGAGTTCTGATCTTGCTTATTACATCGTCAGGGATATTTCTTATTGTAAGATTCATCTTCATCTCCTATTTTTACCATGCAGTTATAATATAGTTATAATATAGTTATATTTTAGTTACATGTCAAGAATTAATGCCATATGAGCCTTTACAAATGGAATATACACATGGCAAAGTGTCAAATTGAAGTGCACCCCTAAAAGTGGACACGGACAGGCGATATAGATTATTCTACATCGCCTTTTTATATTCTATTGGTGATAAATAGTTCAACCTTTTCTGTATCCTTTCGTTATTA
>WTAK01000061.1 GCA_013139625.1 Candidatus Delongbacteria bacterium
GTCTCTGAGAAAAGAACATTTTCCTGCTTAATATAACCAATTATATCACCAAGTGAATCATTTTCTATTTCATCGACAGGGATACCGTTTATCGTTACCTGCCCGGATAAAGGTATCAGATTACCTGCAATTATTTCAAGTAAAGTGGATTTGCCACTTCCCAATGCTCCTACGATAGCAAGACTTTCACCTTTCAGCAGATTAAATGAAACATTATTTAAAACATTCTTTGCACTATCATCAAATTTAAAATCAACATTCACTACTGAAATAGCATTAAAATCATCCACTTTTTCAGTTCTATTCTTTGAAATATCATGATCATCACCGGTCTCTGTCTCAACAAGTCTGTCAACATAGCGGAAAACCTGTTTTGAAGAAGCGTAGAACCAACTTATCGTCCAGATAGGACCAACCAATTGCTGAAGATAAATTATGAATAACAATAAAGTTCCTAGAGTTATTCCCTCTCTGACAACATACACACTACCGATGAACATCACTATGATTATACCTGCGTTGTTTACCAGCATTGAGAAAAATTGAATGACCTGATTTATCTTAAGAAATTCTTTTTCTCTTAAGACTCTTTCATCTAGGACTTCATTATATTTTCTTATCTGATCATCTTCACTTAAAGTTGTTTTGATGACTCTTATTCCTGAAAAACATGCCTCAAGTACATTGTTGCAGTCAGAGATCGACTTTTGTTTTGCGATCGTATATTTTACCATCTTATCTTCGGTTTTTGCCAGTATTAGAACAAGAAATGGTAAAGGGATGAAAGTATACAAGGTCAATGGAACAGAGTAGTAGAACATCACACCAAGAGTAAATCCAAGAACCAGAATAGCTTCAATAGGTCTAAGAACTCCCGAGCAAGAATACCAAGATATTCTATCCCAAGCGCCATCTATATCATCTGTCAGGCGGGTTAAAAGGTCTCCGGTTCGGAACTTCTTAAAAAAATGTTCATTCTTTTTTGTAAATGATACAAAATATTTATTCCTTATCATCACAGTGAATAAAAGATTTAAAAATGCTCTGAAATTAGGCAGAGACATGGCAAGTAATTCATGTAAAAATGCAGCCAAAAGATACCATAAAATAACTTCATGCATCTGATCGACCTGATAATCTCCTCCAAGTTCATCAACAATATATTTCAAGAATAAAGGAAATGCAGTCTTTGCAACGATCGTGATCATTGTTATGAAAAGAACTAGAAGAAGCTTTTTCTTTGCTTCCTTCCAAAACTGCCAAAACCATTTAAAATATAGTATCATTTTACTCCTTTATTCGATTGTTTCACCGATTTATCGGTAAAACGATAGAATAAGTAGAATACTTATTCTATCCCTGTTTGTGTCCAATAAAGATTGGCATACAAATTTTTCATTTTCATCAATTCGTGATGCGTTCCCTGTTCAATCAGTTCTCCGTGATCAAGTACAATTATCTTATCTGCATGTTCTATGGTTGAAAGTCTGTGAGCTATGATTATCGAAGTTCTTCCTTTGAGAAGTTTACTCATACTGCGTTGAATTTCAGCCTCTGTATAAGGATCAATTGAGCTGGTTGCCTCATCCATTACAAGTATCTCTGGATCGAACGTTAATGCTCTGGAGAAAGAAAGTAATTGCCTCTCTCCAAATGAAAGATTTGCTCCATCCTCAGAAAGCTCCATGTCAAACCCTTTCGGAAAACCTTTGAGATAATTGTAGATTCCCATTTTTTTCGTAGCTTCTATAACTTTATCTTCCGAAATATCTTTTCTAAGTACTCTTAGATTATCCATGATGTTGCCCGGAAAAAGGAATATATCTTGAAGTACCAAGCTCATTTTAGACCTAAGTGAACTCTGCTTTATATCTTTCAGATCGATAGCATCGATGGTAATGCTTCCTTCATCGGGATCATAGAATCTTGACAGCAGAGAAATTATCGTAGTCTTTCCTGAACCGGTTGCACCAACAATAGCTACAGTTGAACCTTTTTCAATGCTGATACTCAAATTTTTCAATACCGGTTTATCAGGTTCGTATTGGAATGATACGTTCTTGAATTCAATTTTATCATTGAATTCCAGGTTGGTTACCGGATCATCACTGTCTTTTACCTCGGGTTCAGTATCAAGAATTTCAAATATCCTATCAGCAGCACCAAATGCCCGTTGTAATTCTCTTATCTGCTCAGAGATCATTATCAGAGGTTGAATTGCCAAATGTATATACTGAATGAACATCCAAACGGTACCAATTGTGATCAAGTCGGCTTTTATCCAATCAACACTGTAGTAAAGGATCAAAGCTATCACGATCTGAGGACACAGCATCATTACGAATCAAATACTCTGCTCAAGTATGTATATTTTAAATTCATACCACCTTTTTTCTTCATTCATGATATTGAATTTATTGATAGACCAATCAAGATTATTCAGATTTCTAAGTAACGGGATAGCCTTTATATGTTCGCTGAGAAAGTTAACTATCGTTGCATAAAGCTCCCTTTCCTTTCTGAACATTGGGCGCATTTTACTAAAGATCAGATACGTTCCAAGAAGATAGACAGGGCTTATTGCAAGCACAAACATGGTCAACTTAACATTGGTAAAAAGCATTATGGATACGGCTATTATAATATTTAGAGATCCATTCAACAAGGAAAGACCTATTGATGAAAACAGCATGAAAAGTTTTTGAGAGTCAGATTCTTTCCTACTGATCAGGCGACCACTTCCAAGCTTGTCAAAGAAAGATATTGATAAGGTCATTATGTGTTTTAGCATCACATTTTTGATCTTATTGACGATATCGATTCCCATGAAGCCGACAATTATCATTTCAAAATACTGAATGATGCCGAATAATATCAACAGTACCAGATAGAAACTGGCATATTTAAAAACTAAATTTAGGTCTTTTGAAGGAATCGCATTATCCACCATTTCTCTGAATACTAATGGTAAAGCAGCATTCAATACAGTGGTCAACAATACTGCTAAGACAGCCAATATTATAGCTTTCTCGTGCCCTTTAAAGAATACGAGTATTCTCTTGAAAGTAGAGCTAGATATTTTAGATTTTGTATTTTCTTCCGGGTCTTCACGTTTCATAGTCCTAAAGGTATAAAATAAAAATGCTATTTACGATATTTTTTTTTAAAATGTTTGGGATAAAAAATACAAGATATTAAAATAATTTGTTATGACTATCAGCTAATTCGAGTTCAGGCATTTCTTCCCATATCTTACCATCAAGTAATCTACCATTTTTCTTTTTATTGAAACCACCCCACTGCTTAAAAAAGAACGCAGTGTCACTTTCCAAGCATTTTTCCTTGATCTCTTCGACCCATATTTTCTTTACAGGTCTGGAATTCTTACCACTTTCTCCACCTGCAATGACCCAGTGTATACCTTCAATATTCATACTTTTTAATGATCCGAGCAAAGGTTCGCATGATAGAAATTTAATTTTGGCTTTTGTGTGTCGTAGTTTGTCTATTCTGTTTATAACTTTTTTATTTTCAACTGTAACACCCATCCAGATATTATCAGCCCATTCTAAAATCCCCTTCTTTTCCAATTCTTCAAGGCGTTCAGCTCTTTTAGTTAGAACTTGAAATATATGGTGAGGATTTTCTTTCATTACTTTGAAAACTTCTAAAATAAAATTTACAGGTACTTTATCGTGGAAAAGATCACCCATAGAATTAACAAATACTATTCTGGATTTTTTCCATTTGTATGGGTCGTTAAGTGTATCAGGATGTAATCTGACTTCAAAACCGTCTTTATATTTTTCAACTCCCATTCCTTGTAAGCGGAATGCAAAAGCTTCTGCATAGCAGTTTTTGCATCCGTCTGATACTTTTGTGCATCCTGTTACAGGATTCCAAGTTGTTTCTGTCCATTCTATTTTAGATTTCATTTTTAATCTTCCCACTTAAAATATATTTCTTTAGTAATTTTTTCAGCAATATTCCATTGCTTCTTACTTATAACTTCTTTTCCATCAGAATCATATACTTTTATCTTTGATTTGTCAAATAGTTCTACCATAATTTTATACACATACTTTGGAGTATAGCCTTCTCTTATAGTATACTCAATTATTTCACCATTTGACATGTTTTTTTGATTTTCTAATAATTTAATAATTCGTTGAGTAAATAAATCAAATTTTGTCGATTCTTCAACACCAAAAAGCGATTTTTGATTTTGGGCTTTAATTTTAACTGTGCTACCATCGTCAGTCATCTTTATAGCTATCTTATTCATTAGCAATATACCTGCTTGGTGCTTTGTCAAAAGAAATAATGAATTCTTTTTACCTCCATCATCTAATAATACTGGTCTTACATAATCAAGTTCTAAATCTGCTAATATTTTTTGTTTTACCGATTCCATAAAATCATCAATCCCACTATAATCTGTTACACCTTTAGTTGTAAATTTTTCAACAAATATTCTTGTTTTATGATACTCAGGCATTGTAGTGTCACTTGCAAATCTGTAGCTATGAAATATAGGTATAAATAGCAATACTTCAGTGTGTTGTAAATTCATTATTTCCTTAAGATTTTCCATTTTTATATTTGAGTATGTGTATGGGTCTAAGAAAAAGAATTTAGGTAGTCTATTATCTTTGAGTTCCTCTAATAATTCCGGTAGTAAACTATCAAATTTACAATTTGTTATTTGTTCAATATTTATGTTATCGTTTATTTCAACATTTGAAATCTCATTATTTAAATTTTCAATATTTGCATTATCTTGATCATTGAAGACAATATTGATTTTAGCTTTTTTTAGATGAGGTGAAGTTAGTATATAGTTACTTCTATCAATCAAAACTAATGGACTTCCATCTTCTTCTCCATTTTTACCTGCACCACAGAACAAGTCTGCAATTATACATTCTTCAAACGTCGTCAATAACTTTGGTAAATATCCTTGAATGTATTCTTTAAATATCTTTATCTTAGCCGCTGTGAGACCAGTTTGCTTATCAAAAAAACTATCGGTTACCATTTTTACTTTCCTCTTTTTTTAGTTTATATATCAAATATAACACATCAAAGTGTCAAATTGAAGTGCACCCCTAAAAGTGGACACGGACAGGCGATATAGATTATTCTACATCGCCTTTTTATATTCTATTGGTGATAAATAGTTCAACCTTTTCTGTATCCTTTCGTTATTA
>WTAK01000273.1 GCA_013139625.1 Candidatus Delongbacteria bacterium
GTACTCAAGAGTATGAAGGAACAATGCCGGTTAATACAGCACCAAAGCTGATGATCTACGATACTTCGGATATAATCAGTAACAAGGAAACAAGGGTACAATGGTATGGCAACGATGTTGACGGTACAAGTATGACATACTTTTATTGCTTAACAACAGATACTACACTCACGGTAGATAATGCTGCAGCTACCTTCGCAGGTCTTTGGAACGAAACATCAGATTCTTATGTTGATATTTCAATGCCATTTGCAGTTAAAAATGCAAGTCTAATGTTTATTGACAGTACTACTTATATTGATAGTGTTGAAGCTATAGAAGTACAGCGTGAGATCGTTTGGTCTAAATTTTTCATATATGGTGTAGATGAAGAAGAGGGTCAAACAAGCATAGTTTCAAAATTATTTGGAAGAACTAATAAAATACCTAAACATCCGATGGTCAACTCAAAGAAATTGGATGTAAATGGTTTTGATGCTTATTGGTTCACTATCGGTCCTGATTCTGCGACAATGGTTCTTGCTCAGGAAACATCATTCTGGAAACCTATTGATTTTAGATGGATGGGTGAAGATCCTGATGGTCCTGAAGTTGACCTAGAATTCAGGTGGGAATTATGGGAAATTGATACATTGAATATGCAACCAATTGATGTTGTGATGATCGATGAATCAAATGGTTGGTCAATAAGTTACTTGTCAGTTGAATTTGCAAGTACGATATATAACCATAAAGATGATGGTAGATATTCATTCAGAGTATGGGTGAGAGATGATGCTTTAGAAGAATCAGAAAATCATGCAACTGTAAACTTTGAAGTATTTGCACCTCAGCTAAATCGTGGAATTCTTTATGTAGATGATACTGATGACAACATGTATCTTGATCCTAGTTACTTGAAAAATACAGGTAACCCTGATGGTGTTGAAGTAAATGCAATGTATGAACAATTCTTAGTGGATGCAGGATATGACTCAACAGCTACTGATCTATTGCAAGACTATGATGTATATGAATTTACGGTGCCTTCTTCAGACGAATTATATCAGCCAAGCCTGAAAGTTTTAAGTCAGTATAGATTGGTAATACTTGCAACGGAAGATAGATCAAGATCAACAGGAATTGACTATGCCAGATACAAAGAGCAACTTATCAATTACATGAATATTGGTGGAAAGGTCTTTGTTATCGGTCATTCAGGTATTCTATTGAATGATCTATATGTGAATAGCTATGAAGAACCTGTGAGAGATATATTTAATAATCCCGGATCATTAATGAATTTTGATATGCTTTCATTTTTCTATGATTACTTTGGGATCTATTCATATTCAACAGGTGAGTCTAAAACGCACTTTGCACAAGTGCTATACGATTTAGGACATCCATTGAATCCATCTGACTTCTACTTGACGGACAATTATGATTTTGTGGGAACGACAGTGTATGATCATATTGATGATGCTAGAATTACTCCATTAAAAGTTGATAATGTTCAAGTAAATAAATTTTGGAAGGATTACGTAACCGTTTTGGGTCCATATACTGTTACTTTTGATCTTGCACTAAAAGAAAATGGTACTGTCTTAACAGGTATGCCGGTATTTGAAGCTTTTAAAGGTGAGATCGTACTGAAGTATCAATCTATATATGATCTGCCGTATGAAGCAGGAAGTGATAGTTCAACAGTAGATGAAGGCGGTGTTGTACATGCTCTAGACTGGTATAATCCTGCATCTGATGCAACAGAGAACTTGATGGGTCCGGTTCTTCAAAAATCAGGAGCTATTGCAACCAGATACGTATCTGATGGTGATGTATTTAGAACGGCTTATATTGGATTTCCTCTAGTGTTTATGGACAATTCAGAAGGTCAAGTAAGTGATCTATTCTCTGCAATGATTGATTGGTTCGAGCTTGAGAATAATCCTTTGGAAAAATAAAATTGATAATGATAATATTCGAAAATGTGTAATTAAAGGAGGAGTAAAAAATGGTAAAAAAACTGACGATTCTTAGTTTGGCTTTACTTATCGCCTTACCGTTGTTCGCTAGAAGAAGCGATACATTGGTAAAAGGTGGTAAGTGGCAGATCAAACCATCTATGAATGACAAGGCCATGATGGCCAAAACGCCTTATTCAGGTCAAGTAAGTGCTTACTTTGATAAATCAGCTAATGGTTATGGCTGGTATCAAGGTTACAACAGAAAAATTTCTTGGAACGCTGATCCAATGACAACTTCAATGGTAGGATCTATCTATAGAAGAAACAATCCTGCAACAGGATCCGGTACTATCGGTGGTACTATCGGTGAATGGTCAGGTGCAGATCTAAACTTTTCTGCTCAAGTAATTTATGATGTGTCTGACAACTTTGCTGGTTCACCTCAAGATCCAGGTGGAAGATATCCATATTCTTGTGGTTTCATAAATGGATATTTCTTTGGTGTTTTCAATGATTATAACACTACAACAGGTGTAGCAGGTGATGCATATCCAATGTTTGGTGTTGCGGATGCGACTTGGGGATATAGCTTTTCTACTTGGGATGTTGGTGTAGTTGCAGCAACTGATGGTGGAGCTACTGTACCGGGTGCTTGGACAGGTTCAGGCGATACAGTTTATGATGCAGCAACAGGTTA
>WTAK01000128.1 GCA_013139625.1 Candidatus Delongbacteria bacterium
AGCAATATTTACAACATCACCTAATCCCTTTCCTGTAGTGTTAGTTGAAATACTAAAGGATCGTGATAAAGCTCTATCCTTGCTATCTTCGATAAATGCTTTTATCTGTGTGGAACTGATGACCATCAAAGTATCACCTAGATTGAATACTCTCATTCCATCGTCAGATATTGAGAATACTGTACTGTCTTGAGCATCTTTAACCTCAAATAACACTTCCGCATTTAAACTAAACACTGATAATAGCATTGCAATAAGCAAAACAGAATAAACTTTCATTATTTTCTCCGTTTATCTTGGTATAGATATGATTTCATTAAGAATCTTTTCGATCTCATTGAGTCTTTTATTTAATTTTTTATTTTCTTCTTTTAACCGAGCAAAATCTTCGACATCTATCAAATTCTCAACTTTTTTTGCAGCAACACAAAGTACCCCTAGCGAATCAACATAAAGGCTCTTCATTGTATTTGCAGAAGTTGTTGTATAAAGATTCGGTATCTTCATTTCGCCACTGACAAGTACATTACTGGTTACATTAAGATCACCATTAATTTGAAGAGAATCATTATCAAATTCTCCATAGATCAGTGGAGTACTAGTCCAGGAATTGTCAACATATAGTTTATTCGAACCCATTTCATTATAACCAGCTCTGTATCCGATTAATACATTCCCAGTTCCATCTGTACTACTGTAACCTGATTGGTAACCAATATGAGTATTCTCAATCCCTGTTATATTGCTGTAACCTGTTCGATAACCTATCATTACATTGTTACCAATTGAATTCTGTACGTATCCTGCACCAGATCCTACAAATACATTGGCGCCACCTGTTGTATTTTTATTACCTGCAAAAGCACCTAAGAAAACATTATTTCCACCTGATGTGGTAAGTTGACCTGATTTAATACCCATAATAACATTCATAAAACCTGAAGTAAGATTCTGCCCCGTGTATGCTCCAAAAAGGCTGTTGTAATTGTATAATGAACCAGAAATTCCTACTCCTGACTCAAAACCCATTATCGTATTCTGATCACCACCAGAATTATATTTTCCGGCACTAACTCCAAACAAACAATTGTACTCACCTTCACCATTTTCATATCCTGAACCATATCCGTAAAATGAGTTCATATATCCCGTAGTATTGCTATAACCACTTGTATAACCTATAAAAGTGTTGTAGCCACTTGTTGAACTATATCCTGAATGAGCACCAACATAAATATTATAATCACCTGATATATTGTTCAATCCTGACATCGCTCCAATAAAGGTATTCAACTCTCCATCCACAGTATGCCACCCTGCAAGATTACCAACAAAAGTATTTCTTGTACCTATAGTGTTGTCAAATCCACTTCTATCCCCGATAAAAATATTATAGTATCCGGAAGTATTTGATGATCCTGAATAGTTACCCAAAAAAACATTATCTTTACCTGATTGCGGTAAAGGAGTACCTATAGTTACATTTTCTCCTACACTCATTCCTAAAAATATATTCTCTTTACTAAAATCTGTATATTGACCACCGCCGCCTTCTCTTATCTTTGTTACATCTCTTGTAATCTCTAAGATATCTGTATCTAATTTCCCTTCAGTCGAAGATGTAATATTGAATGAACTGGGAAGCCCTTTCGCAGGTGAACTATTGATATAGGCAGTTATATTCCCAGTAGTTATATCCATTAGTTTGTCATCAGCGTTGTACACTCTCAACCCATCAGAAGCAATATTTACAACTTCACCCAATCCTTTTCCGGTCGTATTAGTCGAGATACTAAAAGATCGTGATAAAGCCCTATCCTTACTATCTTGGATAAATGCTTTGATCTGTGTTGAACTGATGACCATCAAAGTATCACCTAGATTAAATACTCTCATTCCATCATCAGATATTGAGAACACTGTACTATCCTGAGCATCTTTGACTTCAAATAACACTTCCGCGTTTAAGACAAATACTACAAGAATTACAATGAGCAAACATAATTTTTTCATAATGGATCCATTTTTATTTTATTTTTTCTGACAATTCTGCTGTAAGTTCTTCTAATTTTTTAATTCTATCTTCTTGCTTTTCAAGTATATCGTAAAGTTTAACATTATCTTTTTTGTGTGACTCTATTTCTTCTTGCTGTTCTTGGATCGATTTGATCAGAACAGGTATCAAATCCATATAATTCATTGCTTTTGAATCTGCTTTTCTTACGATATTTTCTCCCGTTTCAGGATTTACATCAATATCTTCGCTTATTACTATACTGGGAATAATCTTTTCTACTTCGTCTGCGACCAATATATATCTTAACCTGTCATTTTCTGTTTTATACTGAACAGGTCTTAACTTCATTAAAGCATCTAATCCTGTCCCTATATTTTTAGTGTTTTTTGAAGAAACTTTAGCATAAGTTATATAAGTCTCAGCAACAACATCATCCCAATGCTCTGTAGCAGTATTATTCCCAAGATCAAAAGCTGTAATACTACCACCATAAGGCACTATATCACCATCAAGACCTAAATTATCACTTCCAAGATCAGCTATTTCGAGAGTATTTACTCTTAGTAATCCATTTACTGTCGCATTACTAGTTACATTAAATTCTCCGTTTATAGTAACTAAATCATTATCAAATTCTCCGTAGATCAACGGAGTTGGGGTATTGGAGTTTGCAATATAAAGTCTATCCGATGCTGTTTCATTTATACCTGCAAAACTTCCAAGAAACACATTCCCACTATAGCTGACATCATACGAACCTTCGCCAGCAAGATAGCCAATTATTGTATTATAACTTCCTGATCTGTTATATTCCCCAGCATTAAATCCCATAAGAACATTATAACTTCCACTTGTGGTTGATGATCCTGCACTTTGACCAATATAAGTATTCCTGGTACCAGTATTTGCCACAGACATTGCATAACCTGAATTATTTCCAAGAAATGTGTTATTACCACCTGATGCATACATGCCAGCTGATGACCCTACAAAAGTATTGTTTGTAGTTCCACCTGCATCTGCTCCTGCACTTGAACCCATAATGGTATTAGAAGCACCTGTCATATTATATCCACTCCTGTAGCCAACATATGTATTTTGGTATGTATTCTCAGAGAAATACCCACTTTCTTTTCCTATGTAAACATTATTACCGCCATTTAAATTAGAAAAACCACTACTATTACCTATAAAAACATTATTTTCTCCCGCTGTGTTTTCACCGGAACCTAATCCTAAAAACATATTTTCCGGACTAAAATCAGTATAACGATCTCCTGCAACACCTTCTCGCATCTTAGTTGCATCTGATCCTACCTCCAATACATCGGTAGCTAATTTTCCTGGTGTAGTAGATGTAACATTAAATGAGAAAGAAGTGTCAATATAAGCAGTAATATTGCCCTTTGTAATATCCATTAAATTCTCATTTGCACTGTAAACACGTAAACCGTCGGCAGCAATATTTACAACATCACCTAATCCCTTTCCTGTAGTGTTAGTTGAAATACTAAAGGATCGTGATAAAGCTCTATCCTTGCTATCTTCGATAAATGCTTTTATCTGTGTGGAACTGATGACCATC
>WTAK01000447.1 GCA_013139625.1 Candidatus Delongbacteria bacterium
ATTTTACTCCGCTGTAAACTAATCCTTTTTTAGCATTCACAGTTACAAGTGTACCACTTTTTAATATCTCAGAAGCACTTTCTGCATTAGAAATAACAGGAATATCAATAGCCTTACCAACTATTACCGATTCAGAATTGTCAAATTCCTCCTCAGTGATTAATGCAGAGGCATTTTTTATTAAATGAAGTATATTTTCAGTTGTTGAAGATATTACTAGAATATTACCTGCCGTAAAATTTCGTATCCCGGTATTATCTTTAGTAATAACACATACATTTCCTGAAGCAGATAATTTATTTAATCCTTTACCCTCTAAAAGAATATCTCCAACCACCTGAACTTTCATTGTATTGGTAGTACCTCTTACATTGATAGGAGTTCCACCCGTAATTACAACAAGATCTCCTGATCTGATCAACTTCGCTTCCATAGATTTTTTTGTTGCATGATCAAAAAGCTCATCAGTTGTTTCCTGCAATTCTGTAAGCAGTGGAGTTACTCCCCATGATAATCCAAGTTGATAAAATACTTTTTGATTAACGGTTGTAGCAATTATTTGACAATCTGGTCTGTATTTTGAAACTGTTCTTGCAGTATTTCCTGATTTGGTCACAGTTATTATGGCACTTGCGTTAACAGAATGTGCTGTTGAACAAGTTGCATATCCTATAGCATTTGTAACATTATCTGACTGTTTAATAAAATTATCTCTGAATTTCTTTTTGTAATCAATATCATCTTCAGCTTTTTCAGCAATCATTGACATTACTCTTACCGTTTCAACAGGATAATTTCCAATTGAAGTTTCTCCGGATAGCATAATAGCACTTGTTCTATCATAAACAGCGTTTGCAACATCGGTGATTTCAGCTCTTGTCGGTCTAGGATTCAGGGTCATTGAATCAAGCATCTGTGTCGCAGTAATAACAGGTTTAGATAACTTGTAGCATTTTTTAATAATACTTTTTTGTATCCCGGGTATTTCTTCAAATGGTATTTCAACTCCCATATCACCACGAGCAATCATAATACCATCTGCAATTCTAACTATATCCATGATATTATCAACGCCATCTCTATTTTCTATCTTTGCAATGATCTTAATATCTTCACCGTGATTGTCGTTAACAAAGTTACGAATGGTTTTTATGTCTGCGTGGTCACTAACAAATGAAGCGGCTATAAAATCAATATCATTCTTTATTCCAAATAAAATATCTTTTTTATCTATTTCACTCAAATATGGTAGCTTTATCTTTGTGCCGGGAACATTTACACCTTTCTTATTCTTTACTTCTCCGCCATTTAATACTTCTGTAATAATATCAGTTGAATTTAGTTTAATTACTTTCATTTCGATCAAGCCATCATCGATCATGACCTTACTGCCAACAGAAATATCGTTAGGCAGACCTTTGTATGTTATGGATACTTCTTTCTCGTTACCAATAATATCACGGGTTGTTAATATAAATTGATCATCTTTTTTCAATTCGATCTTATCATTTATAAAATCTTTAATTCTTATCTCAGGTCCTTTTGTGTCAAGTAAGATAGCGATTGGTAAATTCATTTCTTCTCTGACTTCTTTGACCATATCAATGGTTTTTTGATGCTGGTCATAATTACCGTGAGAAAAATTTATTCGGGCAACATTCATGCCTTTTAAAATCATTTCTTTTAATATTTTCTTAGAATCTGTTGCAGGTCCAAGTGTACAAATTATTTTTGTTCTTTTCATTTTGATCCCCTAATCAATTTTATAAACCACAGAGAACACAGAGTTCACAGAGATAATTTATATATAAGATGTTACGATATTATTACAAATATAATATAATGAATAAATTATTCGGGTGACTTAAATAACATTCCAACTTTGATTGAATAGCCATTAATGAATGACGTGGTATCAATTGCAGCTTTTCCTTCAGGTTGAACTCGGTGTAATATTAAGATTCCTTTTCCGGTAGTAATACTTATTGAGTTATTTTTTCTGTCGATCTCAATTATTTCACCGAAAGAATTATTGGTATCAGTATTTTCAAAAGAGGTTTCGATAATTTTCAATCTTTTATCATTGAAGAAGCAAAATGCTCCAGGTTTCGGAGCAAGTCCTCTTACTTGATTATGTATCTTCTCCGATGAATTATTCCAGTCGATCTTAAAATGCTCAGGAAATATCTTTGGAGCATCAAGGTTTTTTACCGTTGTTAGATCCTGAGAATAAGTTTTGTAATTATTTTCAAAAATATCTTTAATTATCTTTGGCAAAAAAGAGCTTCCTTCAATCTTCAGTTTATCATAAAGAATCCCAAAATTATCTTGATCTGTTATTTCTATTTCTTTCTGAGCAATAATATTACCACTATCAACTTTATCATTATTAAGAAAAAATACAGTCAAACCGGTTTTTTTATCTCCGTTGAACAGAGCATGGTTTATAGGAGCTGCACCTCTATAATTAGGTAAAAGGGAAGCATGAAGGTTGATAGATCCTAAAGGCGGTATTTCAAGTACTTTCTTTGGAAGTATTCTAAAGGCGACAACTACAAATAAATCAGCATTAAGTTGGTTTAGTTCCGCAATGAAATCTTTGTTTCTCATCTTCATAGGTTGAAGAACAGGTATCCCTAGTTCAATAGCAGCTTTCTTAACCGGAGTAAAGCTTACTTTTTTTCCTCTGCCTCTTTGCTTGTCAGGTTGAGTTACAACAGCCTTAATTTCTATGCCGGATTTATGTATTTTCAGCAGAGAAGAAACAGCAAAATCAGGTGTTCCCATAAATATGATAGATTTATTAGTCATATTATATTTCTTCCGTGCCAGCCTTAGTTATTTTTAAAAGTTTTCCCTCAGCTTCAGAAAGTTGTTTCTTGCAGAATTCCAAAAGTTTTTTACCTTCTTCAAAATATTCAAAAGTTTTATCCAAAGGAATATCTCCGGATTCAAGCTTTTCCATTATTTCATTGAGCTTCTTTATGGCATCTTCGTATTTCATTATTATAACTCCTTATTTCTTGATCGCAATGTTAAGATCATCTAATTGGTCTTGAGAAACTTCTGATGGAGCATCCATCATTAAGCAAAGTTGATTTTTTGTTTTAGGGAATGCGATAACATCTCTGATACCATCTTCACCACATAGTACCGCAACTAATCTATCAAGTCCCGGAGCAATTCCGCCGTGTGGAGGAGCACCATATTTGAAAGCATTTAGCATTGCTCCAAATTTAGATTCATATTCTTCTTTCGGCATTCCTAATATTTCAAATACTTTTTCTTGAATTTCAGAGTTGTGTATTCTAATACTTCCTGATGCTAATTCAATTCCATTGCCGACTAGATCGTATAATTG
>WTAK01000369.1 GCA_013139625.1 Candidatus Delongbacteria bacterium
AACATAAAAAAATGTATTTCTGCAAGATAAGTTGATGATAGCATTAATTTAACAAAAACCAAAGGAGCAAAAGCTAAAATAAATAATTTAAGACTTTTGTTTCTATTGATAAATATTCCATAGAAACTCACTAGGAGGAGAGTCAGTATTAAAGTACCTCCAATGAAAAAACCATATTGTGCTAATAATTCAATAAATAAATTATGTGAATAAGAAATATGTGTTGTACGAAGTTTATTTGCACCTTCTAATCGATCTCCAGCCATTCCTAATCCAAGAATGGGATTTTCATTAGCTATTTCAATTGAACTATCAAAATATCGCATCCTACCATTATCCCAAGCTACTTCGTCTATTAATATTTTACTAATTGTCCTACTTTTGATATTATAATTTTCTAAAAACGTTGAGAATTTCTCCAAATTGTTATAAAAATTATCCGAAAAAACAAACAACGACGACAGGATTGAAAAGGAAATTAGTACTATGCTTATCTTTTTTTTTATATTGATAATACTATATAATACTAAGTAAACAATTACAGTAAGTAAAGAACCTCTACTACCATTTGTGATTATAGCGAAAACGCCTAGAAATGAGAATATTAAATTAAAAGTATTAAATTTGTTTAATAATGCAGATAATGATATTAAAACAGATGGTAAGATCACATAAGCAAATACCATACTATACTCTAAATAATTAGTTTGTGAAGCTTGTACTACTAACGATAAGACTGAGAAGAATATAATAAAATAAGATATTCTAGTTAGATAAGTTATTAGGATCTCAACTCGATGAATCGCCCTTGTGAAGAAATATGCAGGCAATATTTGGCTGATTAAATAATAAAGAGGCATAATAAGATATGGTCTATTTTGAGGGAAAAATGCAAAACTTATTCCGAAAAGAAGAAACATCGAAATAGGAACAATGATCATGTCTTTGGAAATTTTAATCTTTTTTAGGAAAATAGCCCAAAAATATATTAAAATTAAAACAAAGAGATATGAAAAAATATCGAATTTTCTAAAAAAGGGAACAAATTTATTAATAAATACAGCTCCAATAACGATTAAAGGATTGTAAATAAATATAGCGCACAGGGCTACGATAGAACCTTGATCATTTGAAATTGTTTTATTATTTGTTTTAATTTGTTCCAATTAAAGTATTACCCTAAATTTTCCAACAAGTTATTAATTGTTAAACTAAACTTTGAATAATGAAAGATACTATTATCAATCTTTGAAGTTCTAATGTTAGTGCTACGGTCCAAATCTGAAACACCTATAATTTTTTCAAGATTATTCTTCAAAACATAGATGTCAGAAATATCAACCAAAAAACCGTTATTTTCAGAAATAAGGAAATCATCGATGTTACTTGTTTTATTTGTAATTACCGGAGTACCACAGCTTATTGACTCTACAAACTTTGTAGGAAAGCCAGCATTATTTACTTTATTATTTTCTCTTAAAAATGCAGAAAAATCAGCATTAGTTACTTCTTTTATAACTTCTAAATGAGGTATTCTCCCCAAGAAAACTACAAAATTGTTTATTAAATTAATTTGTTCAGAGTTATAATCAAATTGAGAAAAGAAATCATCTTTAGAAATTCCTATTACACGGAACTCTAATTTGTTTTCAATATTTTTTATTCTTAACATTGTATCAATTAGAATATTTATTTTATCCTTATTTCCAGGTGATCCGGCATATATAATTGTTGATTTATCTTTTTTAGGTAATTTCTCTACTTTCCATTTCTCATCATCTAGGTCAACCAATGGAGGTAATTGTATTTTGTTTTTCATATTATAATAATAATCGAAAAGATATTTACTGATACAAATTAAACCATCATATTTTTTATTGAAATATCTCATTCGGAATTCAGAATCTAAAAATTTAATAATTCCCATTATACTATTCGGTTTATGATTATACCATTCGGTAATGTCGGCTATTATTTTGATATTTTTTCTTTTGCAATATTTGATTAGATTATAAGTTGATAAAGAAGGGAAGTTATAAGTGATTATAAGATCGAATTTTAATGCACTGAGCTTTATTAATTCTAAGGTGTCACCTATAGAAGTTACATATTTGACCCAGTGTTTAAAAGTTCTTGGATAAGGTATTGAGTAGGAATTAAAACCTTTGATTATTTTAAAAGTACTATTTAAATCAGAACTATGATTACTTTTGTCTGTTCCAAGGAAAACAACATTATGACCAAGTGATCTTAAAAGTTTTGCATTAGCTATGACTCTCTGAGCTGCTGCATTCTTATCAGGAAGTTCAAAACCACCGAGATATAATATATTTAAATTATTATTTTTCATTCAAAATTTCTTCAATCGTTTTAATGTATTCATTTACAACTATATTTCTATCAAATTCTTTTTCTACTTTGATCCTAGAATTCTTGCCCATTATAACTTTATCTTCATCAGATAGTTCAATAAACTTTATAATACTTTCCTCTAAACTTGATGGTGACTTAGGTTTAAATAAAAAACCATTGTATCCATCTTCTACGATTTCTTTACAACCGGGTATATTGCTTGCAAGCAATGGTTTACCCATTGCAGCACTTTCGAGTAATACATTAGACATTCCTTCGTGATAAGATGGGTTAATTATACAATCAACTTCTCGAATTTCATTTCTTACATCTTCGGATCTTCCGAGGTATGTAATGTTATCATTATTTTCAATAATATCTTTATATTTTTTTTCTTCTAACCCACCTACAAAAAGGAATTCTAAATTATCATAATTTTCGGATAAATTATTAATTGCTTCAAAAAGTTCCTCGACTCCTTTTTCTCTCATAAGTCTTCCGATAAATAAAAACTTTATTTTTTCATCTTTTATCGTTTTACCTAAAGG
>WTAK01000246.1 GCA_013139625.1 Candidatus Delongbacteria bacterium
TTACTATTTTCCCCGAATTGATAAAGTCCAATAGTAGATGATGAAATTATACCAAAAATTAAAAAAACTAAAAATGATTTAAGTTGTAAAAGAATCGATTTTTCTTTGAATATCAGAAATCCTTCTGCAAATAAATAGATTGGAATTATAAAGCTGATCACATTACCAAATGACATTGAATAAATAAATTGTACGATCTTACCAAATTTTCCGGTGGAAGATGTTGATAAAAGACCTATAAACATCAATGCTCCGAATGTTATTATTATTACTCCAAATATTTCAGCTATCTTTCTCTTGTTTAATTTCATTTTATACCTTTAATTTTACTTTATTCGCCACAGGTTGAAACCTATGGCTGTTATTGTTATATCCCTTGGGATATTCTATAATGTAAATATAATACTGACATAGCCTACGACACTATCTTTATCGGGGATTATATCACCTGAATTCCTATAATCTAAAGCAATTGGTTTGAGGCTGTTTTTCAGAGAACTTTCCACTGAAGCTTTTATGCCTATCATACCACAAGATTCACCTTTTGAAACTTTTTTCAGATCTAATTCAATGATGCCTTCTATTAATCCCTTGTCCATTTCCTTGCAAATATCATAGCTATGAAAATGACTCAGATCTGAAGATATTATGATCAATGTATCTTTATACTCTGAAAGAATATGGTCAATTACTTTTGATAATTCTTGTGATTCATACCCTGCATATACAAAAGTAGAAATTTTGATATCGGGAAAATAATGATCTATAAATGGAAATTGAATTTCCGCACTATGTTCATCTCTATGTGTTTGTTCAATAAATTCTAAATGGAACTTATTAGAAATTTTTTCAGTGAACTCTGTATCAATCGCAATATTTTTACCGTTGATCAAGTAGCTATTATATTTTGCAGCACTCATACCATCGAAATATATTCTGTGTGACGGAGCAAATATAACAATCCGGTCATACTTAAATTGTGATGCAAGTTTGTAACCATAGGTTGCCGTTAGACCAGAGAAAAATAATCCTGCATGAGGACTTATCAATATTCTTGGCTTAGAAATTATTGTTTCATCAGATAATTTAACTTGAGAATCGAATGAATTGATCATCTCGGTAACCTCCTTTAGGTCACTTGGATAAAAACTTCCTTCAACTGCCGGTTTTCTGATTAACATTCTCTATACCTAAAATATTTTACGCATTAAACTAGTACTATGGATATTAAATTTTTTTAGAGTAAAAAGCAATAGATTAACTAAAGAGTTTTCCAAGACGATTTCTTATGATATTTATTCTTGAGTTTATGTATCACTTGCTCTATATTAGTTATTGTAAAAATAAAGTAAGGACATGTATGAAGAAAAATATGATTTTAGCCACGATACTTTTATATTCAATTTTAGTATTTGCGGAGTTGATAAATGTCAATCCTGATCTGACAGGGGAAAAGTGGTTCGCCGGAGGTTTTTTAATCCCAAGTGGTGAAAAACTTTCCAAGATCAAAGAATTTCAGTCTAAAGCGAAGATGTCTAAAGAATTGCCTTCCAGAGTTGATAATTCAACAGAACCATATTTCAGACCAATATTTAACCAAGTTGGAGGTAGCTGCTCTCAAGCATCAGGAATAGGCTATACATTCACCTATGAGATAAATAGAGTCAGAGGACTTTCAGCAGATGTGATAGATAATCAATATCCTACTCATTTTACATATAATTTTTTAAATGCTGGAACGGGGGAGAACGGATCATGGTATGGAGATGGATGGGATATTATAGAAGCGGGTGGATGTCCTAATGTTGTTGATTATGGTGGAACTTTTGCTTATGGAGGGAATAGTAGATGGATATCAGGTCTTGGTGAATGGGAGAATGGTTTATCTAACAGAGTATCAGATCACTCATACATACAAATCGACACACCTGAAGGACTTGAAGAATTTAAGAACTGGTTTGACAATCACTGTGATGGTTCTGATACAGGGGGTATAGGGGTTTTTGCAACAGGAGCAACTGGGTATACGATGACTTTACTACCTGAAGGAACTCATGAAGCTGGAAAAAAAGTTATTACTCGGTGGGGTTCTGTAATGAACCATGCCATGACATACGTAGGTTATGATGACAGTGTAAGATTTGACTATAATGGTGATGGAAAATTTACCAATGATGTTGATCTAAATGGAGATCGCATAATTGATATGAGAGATTGGGAGATTGGTGCGTTGATCGTTACTAATAGTTGGGGGCTTACTTGGGGTAACAGTGGGCAGGCTTACCAAATGTATAAAGTTACTGCTGAAGATGAAATTGATGGTGGTGTTTATTTGGGCAGAGCGGATATTGTTAATGTTATTCCTGATCATTCACCTGAATTTATCATGAAGGTAAAGCTTAAACATACTCAGAGGAATATGTTCAAGATTTTTGCTGGAATATCTGGAGATATCACTGATGATCTCCCTCAAGTTTCCCATGATTTTCGTATGTTAAGATTTCAGGGGGGAGTATTTTATCCTCAAGGCGGGGATACAGAAGATGATAAATATTTAGATTTTACATTAGATGTTACTAATCTGATTGGCAGTGTTGATGCTTCAGCACCATTTAATCTATACTTTATGATACAGGAAGAGGATAATACTGGTATTTTGCAAGGTGAAATAATATCTGTCACTGTTGTAAATAAATTGAATGGAAAAGAGTATTATAGTGCTGAGACGCATATCGATATGATTAACGATGAAGTAACTTATGTTCCGGTTTTGGTAGATGATAATGTTTTCAAACCTTCTAATGTTCAAGCATTCGGTTATGACGGAAAAGTTTCTCTGACTTGGTCTAGTGACAGTGTCAAAGACACAAGATTTGATAGCTATACGATATACAGAGATGGGATTGTTCTTAAAACAGATATTTTTAATACCGAATATGTTGATGAGGATGTTACAAATGGCTTACTGTACACTTATAGAGTAGCGGCTGTTTTTAGTGGAAGTTTTACAGGAGAAATTTTATCAGATCCTATTCAATCAATGCCATCAGAACCTATGCAATTACCTTATTTTGAAAATTTTGAAGCAGGTAATGGAGGTTGGAATTTTAAGAATAATATAAGTGGGTGGAACTTAACTGATGCTTCATTCAGTTCGGTAGATTGTGATTTTACAAGTAATTCTACTCAATTTGTGGCTGCAAATTCAGATCTTGCAGGTACTTCGGTATATGTATTTGATCATGCTCTGTCTCCACTATTTAACTTGAGCAGTTATAGCAACGTGCAATTGAATTTTGACTATATTCTGGACAATAATCCTGCGAACCCGGGTTATGAGGCGGATATAACATTATTATACCGTACATCTGATGAAGCAGATTGGATAGTATTAGCAGATCTTGCAGATATTTTTTCATGGTCAAATTATTCAATAGCTTTACCACAAGAAGCCCTTATGTCTAATAGTACAAGGCTGGCTTTCTTCTTTGATGATCATAATATGTGGTCATTCGGAGGTGGTTTTGATAATGTTGAGATTACAGGAGACCTGAGTAATGCTTCTCCAATCATTACGGAATTCT
>WTAK01000244.1 GCA_013139625.1 Candidatus Delongbacteria bacterium
GATTAAAATATAAATTCGTTCATTTCCTTCCGGCTTGGATATTAATTGAAGCAGGTTTTTAGGATTTGTATTTAATAGGTCTAGAATTTCTCTATCTTCAAGTGAAAAGTAGTGAACAATCTTATTATTATCATTCAATTTTGATTCTAACTGCTTTAAAAGAGTTGTCTTTCCAACTTGTCTGGCTCCCACAATTAAAGATATTTGTTTTGCCGATAAATGTTTTTCAATATCATGATATAAAATTCTTTTCATCTGTAAGTCCTTGTTATACCTAAATTCCAAAAATATTTAATAAATATAAGTAAAAATTCCAAAAATACCAAGAAAAAAGAATATGATAATCCGAAAATATTTCATTTGAATACTTAATTCGTATGAAATTCATACATATATTTTTTTAAATGAAATAAAAAAAAAGGCAGGATAACCCTGCCATTTAAGAGAAATAATCGTGTATGAATATTTAATCCTCAAGAATAGCCACAATATAAAAGAATTTCATTTTGTCATCATAAGGGCAACCGTAAGAATTAATAGGTTCTTGTGAAATCAAAGTATAAGTACCATAAGGTTCGTCACACATGTAGACTTTATAAGCAATAGCATTTGGAACTTCATCACAATTCATTTCAAAATAACCACCATCAGTACTTGTTGAAATATTTGCAGGTGGATTAACACTTATATTATTCTGCCAAGCTAAGTAAGGATATCCGTTGTTTTTTCCAGAATCAATCTTCCAAATAGGAGTTGTGAAATCCCAATAATGGTCAAATGTTGTAATATCCTTCATTTCTGCTGAAGTTTTTCCGATCCCCGCTGCACTTGTTATCTGCCCTGATGTCTCAGTATCCCAATAAGATTCGATACAGCCGGAACCCGATGAAATTAATCCACCGGTATTTGTTTCTCCTATTACTTCACCGGTAGAATAAGAAGATATGATTGATCCGGAATTTCCAGCAGCTAACCCTCCGACAGATTCGTATGCTGATATTTTTCCTGTAGCATAGCAGTCAGTAATATTTCCAGAATTATAAGCACAAAGCCCACCAGCACTATAAAATGTTACTTCGTTTAAAACTGTAGAAACATGACCTGAACAGCATGATGCAGTTATCTCTCCCCAGTTTTCTGCAACTAGTCCTCCTAAACTACCGAGTCCTTTTATATTACAGTTCGAGTAACAATTTTCGATCGTACCACGATTAATTCCTACAAATGCTCCTACATGATTTTGTCCGCATATACCTATGGAATCAGGATTAAAGAGATAAAGATCTGTGATCACTGATGCGGTATCCAGTGAGCTAAAAAGGCCGACATAGCTTTCATTATCTCTATTGATCTTTAAATTTGAAATTGTTTTTTTGTTCCCATCATATTTCCCGGTAAAATACTCCATGTTCATTTCATTTCCTAATGGTTGCCAAAACTCTCCATCATTATAACCGGGGTTTCCAATAGATAAATATTCCTCAAGGTCGATATCAACAACTTGTTTAAAATTAGAGCTCAAATAATTTCTTACCGAGTCCAGCTGAGACGGAGTTGCTACAAAATAAGGGTTTGCTTCTGATCCATTTCCACCAGCGAATGTTGTTGAAATATCTGGAGTAGACCATGCAAGATAAGGATATCCGTAATTTAATTGTGGATCTATATTCCAAATGGAAGTAAAATCCCATGTTTCGTAAGTTGATTGTTCATGCATTTCAGAATAAGTTTTACCTATCCCAACATATGAAGTGTTTTGACCGGATGTATCCATATCCCAGTAGCAATCGGATTCACTTATTGGATCGCTAAATCCGACCAATCCTCCTCCGTAGTCTTGATTTGCAGTGATTGATCCTGTTGAGTAACAATTCGTTATTGTGGGATTATTCCCGCAAAAACCGATTAAACCACCAACTCCATATTCTCCAATTACACTTCCAGTTGCATAGCAATAGGTTAGAGAACTTTCTGTGTATAATACTCCAATTAATCCACCGGCACTTTCTCCCATGAGCATGTTAAATATAGAAGAAACAGAACAAGTTGAGTAAGAACCTAAAATGTTTGAGTAATCCTCAGCAAAACCTACTAATCCACCAACACTTTCTTCGGCAATAATTGTTCCAGATGAAGAGCAATTGGAAATGTTTCCGTTCATTAAATAACCAATTAATGCCCCTACTGACTTAAATCCTGTAATATTTACACTATCAAGTATTACATTTTCTATCGTAGAATTATTTATATCTCCATAACAAAACCCAAATAAACCGGTATTCTCATAAAAAGAATCTTGATTATCAATAAACAAATTAGATATAGTGTGATAATCTCCGTTATAACTTCCAATAAACTCCTCTTCAGGCTCCATAACACCAATCGGCTCCCAACCTTCACCTTCATTCCATGGGGAAACTCCAAGGTCTATATTTGCAATTTGAATGAAATAAGAACCAAGGTGATCTCTAACATTATTCAATTGTTCAGCTGTTTCAATCTGATATGGATCAAATTCGGTACCAGTTCCACCCGCAAAAGGATTAACAGGTTCTTGAGGTATTGACCAAGCTAAGTAAGGATAGCCGGAATTCAAACTATCGATACTCCAAAAAGGAGTTGTAAAATCCCAAGTCATATAAGTCATTGGTTCTTTCATTAGTTCAGTTGGATATCCGATTCCTCCAGCAGAAGAAGCACAACCACTTGTTTCAATATCCCAGTAACTATCCATGATAATACTTCCATCTTCATTCCCGATTAGTCCACCAAACGTTGGCATTATAGCTGATACAGTGCCGGTTGAGTAGCAGTTGGTAATATTGGACATTCCAGAGTATCCGGAAAGGCCACCGACCATATCCTCGCCGTTAACACTCCCTCTTGCAAAACAATCAGTTACAGTTGAATTGTCGTTTACTCCAACCAGACCACCTATAGGTAAAACACCTTGGACACTACATGTTGAATAGCTTTTTGATATTGTTGACATTGAGTTAAGTCCAACTAATCCACCTATTTCATTTTCACCTTGAACTGTGCCTGATGTTGAGCAATTTATTATACTGCTGGACATTGAAGAGTAACCAGCTAAAGCTCCTGTGTTACTGGCAGCAATAATATTCACATCGGTAAGAATAATGTTTTGCAATGTAGCACCTTCAAGATACCCAAATAATCCCATATAGTTGAAAGAAGGTTGGTTTATATACAAATTTGCAATAGTATAACCATTCCCGTTGTAAGAACCAATGAAATGATCAATATCCATACCGATCGGTTCCCAACTCATCATATTTTCTTCACTCCATGGAGAACCTTCAAAATCAATGTCAGCAATCTGAATATAGTTTGCAAAAGGCTCAAATCTGACTTGGTAGAGTTGATCAGGGTCTGCAACTTGGTAAGGATTACCAGGACTACCATCACCACCAGCAAAGCCGAATAAATTTGTGCTTAAACACAACAGTATAATTACGAATAAAAACGATCTTACATAGCTGTTCATATTTTACTCCATATAAATATTTTACGATATTTCTATTCTTTACTTCAACGCTTCCTTTACAGCATCTTCAACGATCTTCTCAAGTGACTCAGGAGCAGAAGATAAACTAACATTTGGGTCATTGATATTACCTTCGGATATAAAATCTATGATAATCCTATCATCTTTAACCAATCCTGACAGCAGCTTATCCTTGATATTATTTTTATCAACAGAATAACCGTTATCAGTAGCTTTTGATGTTTTCTCATCAATGTATTTGTCAATATTTTCTAGGATTTTCTCTGATTCTTCCTTGGAAAGTAAAAAGTTGCCATGAAATTTGTGACTATTATCTTCAATGTCGAACCAACTGTCTTTAGCTAATGCCAGATCGTAGTCGGTAGCTTCTAAATTAAGGTCTTCTAAGAATGAGATCTTTCCATCTACAAACAATGTTTTTACTTCCACATCATCCTGAAGCTCTATTTTCCCTGATAGAATATCCAGATCAAAACCAGTCTTTGATAAAACAGCAAGAGAAGATCTTAACTTATCTAAAGTTTTTGCATCTGAAATGGAAGAGCCTTTGCCTATAACGATCTCGCTGATAACTTCATTGCCACTTTGAAATAAATGGGCAATGTCTATATTTAATTTAAGCTCACTTAAATATACAAATTCAGATGTTATTTCAGGTCTATCGTCAGCATCTATCTGATCGTCAGCATATTTGTCTCTGGGTGCGAACTTGATGTCTTTGAGTTTAATTGACGGTGAAGTGGAAAAAATATTGACACTCACATCTTTCAGATCGAATCTTGTATTTAAATTTTCCTCAACAACTTTTACAATTGCATCTCTTTGAAATATCCTGGATATGAAATAATTTGTACCTAACATTACAACTATTGCTAGAATTCCTAAAACTATCAGTACTTTAATAAATGTTTTCATGGTTTATCTCCCTGATTAAAGACCAAAATCTTTAGGTATCTTGATCTTATCTTTATTATCTTCTATAAGTTTATCAACTTCTTTATCGACTTTCTTTTTAGCTTCATCTTTGACTTTATCGACTTCTTTATTTACTCTGTCCTTAACTGCATCTGTTACGGCATCTTGGATGATCTTAGATAATGAAGGAGGAACTGCAGTTATTTTTACTTTAGGATCAGATATATCACCCTTTGAAGAAAACCCGATTTTAATTCTCCCATCTTGAACTAATCCTGTTAGAAGTTCTTTCTTTATCTTTTCTGTATCAAACTCTATTTCTTTATTTTTTATCTTGGCAGATTGCTCATCGATAAATTTGTCAACTTCCTTTAAGATTTTCTCAGATTCACCTTTAGAAATTAAAAGATTGCCGTTGAAGTTATGTTGATTGTTTAAAATATTAAACCAACTGTCTTTGCTTAGAGCAAGATCGTAACCCTTTGTTTCTAAAGTAAGATCTTCCAGGAATGAAACTTTACCTTCTTTGTATTTTATTTTTGTTTCAGCATCCTTTGTAAGTTCAGCTTTCTCTGAAAGAATTTTAAGATCAAGACCTATCTTAGATAATGTAGCTAAGGTTGTTTTTAGCTTTTCCAAAGCAACCAATCCTGAAATAAATGAATTTTTACCTATAGTTATATTGTATATTACTTCCGGATTTATT
>WTAK01000148.1 GCA_013139625.1 Candidatus Delongbacteria bacterium
GATATGACGGCTATTTTTGGGCATCATACTATGATAAATTTATAGGTAGAGAACCTGAAGGTGCGATGGTCTTTAAAGATGTCCAACCAAAGAAATATGATAATATTTATTATCACGATTATCATGGGTGGAGTGACACTATGGCAGAAGTTGATGAAGCTTTCAATGCATTTACAACTCTGAAAGAAGAAGATCTTGTAGCTGTTAGCTTCTTTACTGCAAAACATAATGTGGATTACACGATAGAGGTATATGACGATTATGATGGTGCTGATTTACAGAATTTACTATCGACAACTTCCGGTCATATAGATTATAAGGGATTTCATACTATAGATCTTCCTTCTATTGTTACATTGCCGGCTTCTGATGACTTTTATATCTATGTGTATTTGTCTAATGGTGGACATCCTTATGATCAAAGCTCAGTTACACCAACTTCTTCATGGTTACCATATAGATCTTTAGCAGCAAGCGGTGAAAGTTATTACAAAAATAGTGGAATTTGGTTGGATCTTTATGACAATATGAATATAACTGAACCACAAACAGCAAACTTCTGTATAAAAGGGCTTTGTGACGATGATACGGGTATTGATAGTGAGAATAATTCTATTAGGAATTTTAAACTTGAGCAAAATTATCCTAATCCTTTTAATCCAAATACTACTATAAACTTCTCGGTTCCACAAGATAATTCAAAACTGAAATTGGTTATTTATAATGTAAATGGTCAGTTAGTAAATACTTTATTTGATGGAATTAAGAATAGAGGTAGACATTCAATTACTTTTGATGCATCAGCTTTAAATAGTGGAGTTTATTATTATACTCTTGAAGTGGATGGAATAAAGCAGGCAACTAAGAAAATGGTAATGATAAAGTAGGAAATATATACAATATTAAAAAGTATAAATAGACGGGGTTAAGATGAGAAGATCTTTGTTTTTAATTGTAATATTCATTGTGAGTTGTCTTTTTTCTCAAAATTGGTATAATAATAAAAAAAATCTTGACGATGATATTCCTGCGATTAACAGCAAAACATCTGCTTTTTGGTTACAGTATTCAAATAACCCTTCTTGGCCTGTTCCAATACCTGAAGAAAGGGCAGTTTGTTTTAACATAAATGATTTCGGAGTAGAATATCCTGTGAATTTGCATGGTATTGGATCCTATCTATACAGCGAAGGTGCTGAATTCGATTTTATCATTTATGCTAAAGATGGATCTGAGATTTTATATGAAATACAGGGACTTACGTCAATACAAGACTATAATGAACATTATTTAACAGAACCAATTGTATTGAACGATGACTTTTATATTGCTCTCAAACCTAATTCTGATGGTACTCCCTTACAACTACTTTCTGACGCTGTTGAAATATCTCACAGTTATATAGGATCGCCGGGTTCTTGGGAATTGTTTACAGATGATTTTGGAGATATGCACGAAATTATAATGTCTGTGCAATTATCATCATATACAGGAACGGATAATCTTGCACCTACTATAAGAAGTGTTTTAGGTGTTAATACATATTCAGATTTAAATGCCAATATAGGATTATTGCTTCAGGATCAAAGTGCTCTTGCTTCTCCGATGATAGGAGAATACTCTTTTGATGATGGTTTAACTTGGAATTCCTTCGATATGTCTGCTGATAAAGGAACGTATTTAATAGCCGGCACAATTCCTGCTCAGACTGATGGAACTAACGGGATCGTAAGATTTAATCTTGAAGATTCACTATCAAATATTTCTATATCTGATGTATATTCAATTTCGTGGTCAGATGCTAATCCTATATTCATTTCTGATTTTGAAGATGATCCGTTTATTACTCAGGGATGGACATTGCAGTCAGTTGGTGCTGGATGGAAACATCGGTATGTTAGTTCGACAGTGTCAAAACCTCATTCAGGTGAGTACCATATGGCACATCTTGATGATTCAGGTACTCAGGATGATTGGCTAATTACACCTGTAATATCTCTACCAGATAAAAACAACATCTTACTTTCGTTCTGGGAAGTCAGTAAATGGGTAGAGTTTATCGGGGTACATGAAATTTCTGTTACAACTGATGGAGGTACTACTTGGACGCAAATAAGCAGTACTGTGCCATTGGAAAATGTATATACTCAGGTTTTTTGCCCATTAGATGATTACAAAGGTCAGGAAATTCAGATCGGATGGCATTATCTTGGAGATTACAATGACCAGTGGTATGTGGATGATGTGGAGATATTTATAAATTCCGGTCTGACCACAATTACAAAAATGTATGCTAACCTTACGTTACTCCCAGATGTTGCTGAGGTAATAAATGAAGATATGGTAATAACTCTAGGTATTTACGATAAATCTTATATCGAAACTGCTGTTGGACATTATACTTTTGACGGTGGTGTCACATACACTGATGTAAATATGACCAAAGCAAAAGGTGAAGAAGTATGGGAGGCTGTTATTCCTGCATTGGACTCTGCTGCAACTGGGAGTATTTACTTTGATATAACAAATTTAACTGGATACACGTATACAACTGGAAAC
>WTAK01000430.1 GCA_013139625.1 Candidatus Delongbacteria bacterium
CTCCGGTTTCAGGAAGATCCATTAATTTTGTTCCGTAAATCGTGTTGTTTGAAGTTATATGGAAATAATCAGCATCTTTAGTGAATGTAGCAGGATCAAGTTTTGGGAAATATGAAAAAGTTGTGTCTGATGAGTCACCAACAACTTTTACTTCACCGAATCTCTTTGCTTCTTTGATAGCTTTTTTTGACCAAGCACCTGTGTTAACGTAGTCAGCTTTTTTGTTCTTCATTAGGTTCATTGGTATCATTGCGAATTGAAGAGATGCTCCACCTTGAAGGAAAAGAACTTTGTAATTATTAGGTATATTCATCAGCTTTCTTAGTCCTGCTTCAGCACCATCAATAACTTCTTGGTACCAAGTTGAACGGTGACTTAATTCCATAACTCCCATACCGGAATTATTGAAGTTCAACATCTCATCAGCTGCTGCTTGAAGAACATCTACAGGAAGTACTGCCGGTCCTGCTGAAAAATTATAAACTCTTTTAGTCATGATTGGCTCCTTTTCTATTTTAACATTTTTATTTTGTAGAACTTGTTTATTTTTACCTTTATGGTAATGTCGCAAAAGTGAATTTAAAATGTTGTTCATACCTTGTCAAGTAATATTTTTAACCTCATTAATATACAAAATTCGAAAAATATGTGATTGAAATAACAACAAAAAAAGAAAAATAATACTATTGACTGAGATTATAGAATTATTTAACTTCATTCTCATATAAAAGGAGAACTTATGAAAAAATCATGCTTACTATTATCTACATTTACCTTAGTAATATTAATTGCTTTAAGTTCTTGTTCTACTCAAGAAGCAACATTGGAAAAGGATGAAATGATCGAAGAAATAAAAGCCGACTATCCAGTAGCCTTAAAGAAACCGACAGAGATGAATGTTCATGGCTATTCAATTAAAGATAATTATGCTTGGTTGAAGGATAAAAATAGAAAGAATAAAGAAGTCTTGGGCTACATCAAGGAAGAAAATAAATATGCAGAAAAAAAATTAAGTAAATTAGCCGGTTTTAAAAAGAAGCTGTACAATGAAATTATTGGTAGAATAGATCAAGCCGATATAAGTGTACCTGTAAAGTTAGACAATTATTCTTACTATTCCAGAGAAGTCGAAGGAAAACAATATTCAGTTTATTGCAGAAAATTAGATGATGTAACCGCAAAAGAAGAAATATTATTAAATTTGAATGAGCTTTCTGAGCAGCACAAGTTTTTAGAACTTGGGACATATAAGATTAGTCCCGATCATCGCTTTCTAGCTTATACTTTAGATACTACAGGGGATGAACACTATACTCTGTATATCAAATACCTTAAATACGGAAAGATAATGCCTGTTACAATCGAAATGGTAGATGATGTTGAGTGGTCAAATGATAGCAGGAATATTTATTATGCCACCACCAATAAAGAAAATGAAAGAACAGATAAAATATTTAGGCATACAATAGGAACAAAACTCGAAGAAGACAAGCTATTATACAGAGAGGATGATCCTTCATTTTATGTTTGGATCAGCAAGACTAAAGATAAAAAATATTTTTTGATAGGTACTGCAAATAAAACGACATCAGAAATGAGATATCTATCAACAGATAATCCTATGGGAATTTTTAGTATAGTAATACCAAGGAAAGAAGGGACAGAGTATTATTTAGAACACCATGATAATAAATTCTACATTTTAACAAATAAGGGAAGAGCTAAGAATTTTAAGATAATGACTGCAGATGAGTACACTCCTTATTCAGGTAAATGGAAAGATTTTTTTCCGCATAGAAGGGATGTTTATCTGGAAGATTATGAATTATTTGAAGATCATTTCGTTGTTACAGAGGTGAAAGATGGAAAAAGAACCATCAGGGTATTGGATTATAAATCACTAGAGGGAAAAGAGATTACGTCTGATGAAGAAGTTTATAGTGTTAGTGTAGCGTGGAATCCTAATTTTAAAAGTAAGAAATTAAGATATATCTATGAGTCAATGACAACACCTTATTCCATTGTAGATTTTGACATGAAAACAGGAAGTAAAAAATTCCTAAAGCAGCAGAAAGTTATAGGTGGATATGACCGTGTCAAATACAAATCAGAGAAAATATTTGCAAGGTCATCAGACGGAACAAAAATTCCGATATCATTAGTTTATAACAGAGATAAATTTAAAAATGATGGTACTAATCCCTTGCTATTAGATGGTTATGGGGCTTACGGAGATTCGAATGATCCATATTTTTCTTCTTCAAAACTTAGCTTATTAGACAGAGGGTTTGTATTTGCACTTGCTCATGTAAGAGGTGGAAGAGAGAACGGTGAGAAATGGTACGAAGATGGAAAATTATTGAACAAAAAAAATACTTTTAAGGATTTTATAGCTTGTTCGGAACATTTGATTACAAAAAAATATACTTCAAGTAATAAATTGATAATTGAAGGAGCTAGTGCAGGTGGGCTATTGATCGGAGCTGTGCTGAATATGCGACCAGAGCTCTTCAAGTCAGCCATTTTAGAAGTACCTTTTTTAGATGTTATCAACACGATGTCTGATCCATCGTTATCTGCTACAGTTTCAGAGTATGACGAATGGGGAGATCCAAAGGATAAGTTTTATTTCGATTATATAAGATCTTATTGCCCATACCAAAATATTACAGCACAAAATTATCCTAACATGTATGTCACTGCCGGTTTTAATGATCCAAGAGTAAACTATTGGGAACCTGCTAAATGGGTTGCAAAACTTAGAGATACTAAGACAGATAATAACACAATTCTACTTCAAATTTCAACTTCTGGACATGGTGGCTCATCGGGGAGGTATGATTATTATAAAGAGTTAGCTTTAAAATATGCTTATATGCTGGATCAGGTTGGGATTTTAGAATAATATTTATTACTTGATTTAAAGGAATAATATTAATTATATTTTATAAAAAAAATGAAAGGTGAAGTTATGAAGTTTGAAAAAATAGTACTATTGTTTTTATTGCTAATATTTTTGGTGTCTACCACTTCTTGCTCTGGCGGACGAAATGATCTTGATATACAACTTGATAACCTTGAAAATATTATTAAAAATTATGAATCTAAATTCAAAAGTGTTGATTATGGAACTGAAGAGTATACAAAAGTGACTCAAGAATATAATGGTGAAATTTCAGGATGGAGTACTCTTTTTGAAAAAGGTAGATATGAAAAAGATGAGAATGGTAAAAGAGTAGAAAAGCAAGAGTTCATAGATGTAAAGAAAAGATTCTTAGAGCTTAATGGTAGAATGACAAGAATGATCCTGTCAACTCTACCAAAGGTTGAAAAGCCAACACAAGCAGAATTAGATAAGAATAATCAAGAAAATGATAATAAATGATCTT
>WTAK01000426.1 GCA_013139625.1 Candidatus Delongbacteria bacterium
AAATTGTAACAAAATAATATCCATTTCGTGAATAATCATAACCCTGCAATCTACTTAATTTTCTTTCATCACTTCTTTTAAACATATATTTTCCTATTTTTTACTTGGGAAATACAATATAAGAACAGCAAAGTATCATATAGTGACCCTTTGCTCAAAATTTTAAATTATTTTCTTTGAAAGAATGATTTTAGTAATTATCTTATGTAAATATTCAAATAGAGGAAATATCATGAAAAAAAATATAAGTACATTCATATTCTTAGTCGTTTTCATCCCCTTATTCTCGGTTACAGTTGACGGCTATGCATATCTGGAAGAAGAAACCAATCACAGTGGAATTGAAGTGTATTTTCAGAGAGTTGCACCTGATACACTTTTCAGTAGCACAGTTTATACTGATTCAATCGGATACTATACAAGTATTGTTGATGGAGGGTGGTATCATATTGAATATCGTAATTCAGGATTTATTTCAGCCGATACAACTGATGTTGGCTTATACTCAGATCAGACTTTATCAGACCAGACTTTGTTAATAGAAGGTTTATCAGGATCAATTTCTGGTACTCTAACTGCTGGAGAATATAATATTACAGGTTCATTAACAGTTGAAACGGGTGATTCATTGATAATTGAACCTGGGGTAACTCTTAATTTTGATACAGATACTGAATTAATCGTAAATGGATATCTTAAAGCAGAAGGAACAGAAGAAGATACAATTTATTTTAATGCAAAAACTGATAATTGGGTTGGGATAACTGTAAACCGCCCAAGCTCTGGTACACTTATTAAATATTGCTCTATAAATAGGACAAATACTGAAGGACATGCAATTAGCATAAAAAACTTGTATGGAATTAACATTGAAAACACCGAAATAAATACATTAGGTAGTGGGATACTTGTAGAAAGTAGGACTTGTTCAATAGAATATGTGAAAATCAACTGTATCAGCTACACTTTCCCTGAACACCCTACAGGTTTGGAAGGATATGGAACTAATATTTCAATGAAAAATTGTGAAATAAATAATTATAAATATGGAATGCAGATATTTGAGACAGAGATTGTAATTGAAAATTCGTTTCTCAGTTCAGCTACATATATGGGTATGTATTCTTGGGGTGGGAGTGTAAAAATATATAACGTAACATTTAGAACTGACATTGAAACTGTAGAAAATACAATGCTATATGTCCGTAATAGTTATATTTCAGGTACTATTCTTAATGGTGGTTCTGTAAGTGTAATAAATTCAAATGTATCAGGTAGTTATGAAAATTGTGGAACTATCATAGGAACAATAGTCACAACAAACGCAAATGGAGATCCATGTGATGCTTATGGAAATATTTCAATGGATCCTATGTTCGTTGATGCTGAAAATGGTGATTTTAGATTACAATCTACTTCACCTTGTATAGATGCAGGAACAAATACGATTACTGATTATGAATTCCCAATTGGTGATTTAGATGACAACTATCGTATATGGGACGGTGATGGTAATGGATCTGATATAGTTGATATGGGAGCGTATGAGTATGATTCGCATTCTACTTCAATTAACAACGAACAATTTACAATTGAAAATCATACGCTCGAACAAAACTACCCAAATCCGTTTAATCCTGAAACTACGATAAGTTATTCCCTGTTAAATAATGCTCAAGTAAACTTGAAAGTTTATGATATTGCAGGAAGAGAAGTTTGTTCTCTTGTTGATCAGAAGCAAAATAAAGGTTTGCACGAAATAAAATTTAACGGTTCAAATCTAACAAGTGGAATATATTTTTATAGATTAAGTGTAGATGGAGAAGCTGTATCAAATAGAAAAATGATGTTATTGAAATGATTTTTGTAGGGAACGGTTTCAAACCGTTCCCTGTTTTAATGTTTGTACCACACATTTTAATATTTTGACCACGTTCCTGTTTTTCGTACGAATTGTACATCGTGCTTTTTGATACGTTTGTTTTTCTGGGAATGGTTTATTTTTGAAAGATGGGAATGGTTTGAAACCATTCCCTACGGTTACGTAATAAACACACGGCGTTTGTTTTAACATATTTTTTGGAACAGTTTGAAACTGTTCCCTACAGTGATGTGGGTTTTAATAAATAAAATATAATGTTTTTTACATCGCCAACGAAAACACCAAAACCAACAACATAAAACTGCTAAAAACAGACAGAACCATTCCTCGCATAGCCAACCTCTTGGTGACCTCATGCGCTTCAACAATTCCTATAAATATTACATAGATCCACCAAAGATATACTAAAAAATTAAAGACCGGATTACTCAACGGAATAACAGCAACTAAACCTGTAACCATAGAATACGCAAGTATCCTAAAAGTTGCTTCATACCCATTCTGCCCCACCCCTGAAACAGACAAAGCAAAATGCCATACCGTAACTATTATATAGAATAAAACAAAGTTCAGCAGCAGATTCTTAAACAGATCAAAAATTGTCGGATCTTCCATTTCTGTGCTTAGAAATTCACTATCCGGATCTAACATATCAGGGTTATCTTTTACAACTTCTTTTAACTGCTCCGCAGGAGAAGTTATCATACCTGTATTGATGTAAAATCCCGTAAAAAACACATTTATCGAAAGCATTATTAAAACAAAAATGATTGGGAATTTCAATCCTTTATTGATATGCATCTTCGAGTAAAAAGTTTTTGGAGACTTGATCAACATTAAAATAGATAAATACAATCCGTTCAAGAAACCATATTTTTCTGTTTCCTCGAAAGGAATATTCTCAAAATTTTCTATATTCTTTTCTTCTTCTATCATAAATCAATCCAATTTTATTGCAAATCCCAGTCCATCCCCTATCGCAAGTAACTGTGATTTGAAATTTTTCATCTGAGAAAATCTATTATTAAATTCTATCAATGTCGGAACAGCTGTTTTAGGTGGATCAAAACTCTCTGGAGAATAAACAGAGCCTTTCCAGAAAAGATTATCCACTAGAATTATTCCACCAGAATTTATATGCTCAAGTGCATAATCCAAGTACAATGGATATCCTCTTTTATCAGCATCAATGAAAATAATATCAAATTTATCTTCAATACGATGAAGCATTTTTTCTGCCCTGCCGTTGATCAATTTAATTTTATCTTCAACATTGAATTTCTTAAAATTCTCCAATGCTTGCTTTTGAAGGTCTTCCCTATAATCAATTGTATAGATCATCCCTTTCCTCAGGACTTTCGCCATAGTTAAAGCTGAAAATCCTACATTAGTACCGATCTCAAGAATTTTTTCAGGTTGCTTAATTAGAACTATCTGAGCTAAGAATCTTGCTGTGTCTCTACCGACTACCGGAAACTTATTTTCAACCAAATAAGAATAAAGTTCTTCCGTATCATCAAGGTCTAATCTAAGTAATTCATCAAGGTATTTACTGAGTTTTTCATTGAGTATCATTTTGGTCTCATTTTATTTACGTTTGGGAATATAAGATATGAGTTAAATTTTAGCCACATTTAAAAAACGTTTTTTGCTTGACTAAATAGCCATTTTCAACTATATTCACTTCCTTGTATAAAGTAGGTAGATCAAAAGAAACAAAGTTAGCATAGAAACGGAGATTTGAAAATGGTAAAAATAACATTCCCAGACGGAAACAGCAGAGAGTTTGACGAAGGCATCAAAGCTATTGAAGTAGCTAAGAATATAAGCAAGAGCCTTGCCAAAGCGACCATAGCTGTGTCAGTTGATGGAAAAGTTGTTGACTTAGATCATCAGATAAATTCTGATGCAAGTATCATTTTCCATAATTTTTCCGATAAAGAAGGAAAAGAAGTTTACTGGCATTCGTCATCACATATCTTGGCTCATGCAGTTACAAATCTTTATCCTGATGTTAAAGTTGCTATCGGACCTGCTATTGCTCAAGGTTTCTACTATGATTTTGAAGCAGAACCTTTCACTGATGAAGATCTTAGAAAGATCGAGAAAGAAATTTCTCGAATAATCAAATCAGGCATTAAATTTGAGAGAGCTGAAGTCAGCAGAGAAGAAGCTTTAAAGATATTCGATGAAAAAGGTGAAATTTACAAATCTGAGTTGATCAGAGAATTACCTGAAGGTGAAGTTATTTCAACTTATACTATCGGTAAATTCATTGATCTGTGTAGAGGACCTCACTTACAGAATTCATCAAAAGTTAAAAATCTAAGATTATTAACTTCTTCAGGTGCTTATTGGAGAGGTAATTCTGATAATACAATGCTTCAAAGAATTTATGGTATTAGCTTCCCTGACAAAGAAGAACTTGAAAAATTCTTACTTATTAGAGCAGAAGCAGAGAAAAGAAACCATAAGAAACTTGGTAAAGAACTTAATTTATTTAGTTTCCATGAAGAAACTCCGGGAAACCCATTTTTCAAGAATAACGGACTTTTTGTTTTCAATACATTATTGGATTACTGGAGAGAGGAGCATACAAAAGAATCTTATACAGAGATAAAAACTCCTATCATGTTAAAAAGAGTACTCTGGGAAACATCAGGACACTGGGAAAATTATAGCGAAAACATGTTCACTTCGGAAGTTGAAAATGAGCAATATATTTTGAAACCTATGAATTGTCCGGGTGGAATTTTGATGTACAAAGAAGATCTGCATTCTTACAGAGAACTGCCGATCAAAGCAGGTGAAATAGGATTAGTTCACAGAAATGAATATTCCGGAGCCTTGTCAGGTCTCTTTAGAGTTCGATCATTTCACCAAGATGATGCTCATATTTACATGAGAAAAGATCAGATCAAAAAAGAGATCTTAGATGTTTTACATTTGGTTGATAGAATGTATTCAACTTTTGGCCTAAAATATCACTTGGAACTATCTACAAGACCTGAAAAGTCTATTGGAACTGATGAAGCTTGGGAGAATGCAACTCACGGTTTAAGAGATGCTCTTGTTGAATATGGTATAGGTTATGAGCTTAATGAAGGCGATGGTGCATTCTATGGTCCAAAAATCGATATTATGATCCATGATGCTCTTGAGAGAGTTTGGCAATGTGGTACTATTCAGCTTGATATGAATTTACCTGAAAGATTTGATATAAATTATATAAATGAAAACTCTGAAAAAGAGAAATGTGTTATGATCCATAGAACTATTTATGGCTCAATTGAAAGATTTATGGGTATCTTAATAGAGCACTTTGGAGGATTCTTTCCATTATGGTTAGCTCCTGTTCAAGTGACTATTATACCTGTAAGTGATAAATTCAATGACTACGCAAGGTCAGTATATGACAAATTAGTATCACTGGGTTTCAGAGTAGATTATGATAATAGATCTGAGAAAGTTGGCTACAAAATAAGAGAGGCTGACGGAATTAAGAAAACTCCATATATGTTGGTTATCGGAGAAAAAGAAGAAGGAACTAATATCTTCACTGTAAGACAGCACAAAAAGGGTGATATTGGAGAGTTTGGGTTAGATGACCTAATATCTAGACTTCAAGAAGAAGTTAGCTCTAAGAAATTACCGGATGGATATAAATTGGAATTTAATAAATAACGAGGTACGAGTATTAAGAAAAATTACTCAAGAAAACCTAAAGCACCCAGCGTCAGGATCAATGAGCACATAAGATATGATGAAATTAGGGTAATTGATGAGAATGGTGATCAAGCAGGAATTATGAGCTCCAAAGAAGCTAATGAACTTGCAGCATCTAAAAATTTAGATCTTGTGGAAATAGCTCCAAAAGGTAAACCTCCTGTATGTAGGATTATAGATTATGGAAAATTTCGCTATGAACTTGCAAAGAAAGAAAAGGAAAATAAAAAGAAGCAACACAAAGTTGAATTGAAAACAATTAGAATGATGTCTGTGAATATTGACAAGCATGATATTGAGATCAAATCAAAAAAAGCCAGAGAATTCCTTGAAGAAGGAAATAAAGTGAAAGTTTTCCTTCAATTCAGAGGAAGAGAGATCGTTCATAGAGATATGGGTAGAGCACTTTTAGAAAGTTTCTTTGGATTCTTAGAAGATATCGCAAAATTCGATTCTCCGATCATGCAGGAAGGCTTTAGAAGGATTTCAATGATACTTACGAAGAAATAATTAATTAATATAAGCAACTAACACAACAAACAAGAAGGGGAAAACATGCCCAAGGTAAAAACACACAGAGCTGCAAGAAAGAGAATGAAGCTTACTTCAAAAGGAAAGGTTAAAAAACCTTCTGCTTTTACAAGTCATCTACTTTCAAACAGATCACAAAAAAGAAAAAGAAGTCTTAGAAAGCAAGGAATTCTATCACCTGCAGATACTAAGAATATGAGAAGACTTCTAAAAGGAGTTTAGAACTCGAAAAACAAAAAAATGTAAACAAGGAGTACACTATGCC
>WTAK01000071.1 GCA_013139625.1 Candidatus Delongbacteria bacterium
AAAATCTTCACCCTGGAAATACACACCTCCGCCATTAACTGCAGAATTTTCCGAAATTGTTGAATCGTATAAATATAAGTCAGTATAATAATCTGAGTGTGCACCTCCTCCATTGCTAGCATCATTGTTAGATATTGTTGTATTATACATTCGTACTGTAGATTCATATATATATTCATAAAGTGAAATTCCTCCTCCCCTAATAGTGGCAGAATTATTTATTATTGTCACATTTTCTGAAATTAGATATGATTCGTAACAAAATATTCCTCCTCCATAATCAGTAGCTGTATTGTCGGTTATTATCATATTCTCTAAATTTACACCCGCAGATTTGCAATAAAAACCCCCACCATCTGTTGCAGATCCATTTGTAATAGTAAAACCACATAAAACTATATAAGAAGCATTAACAATACTTACAACACTACCACTTGCATTTCCATCTATAATTGTAGATGAAACATACGAAGGATTCTGAGTTGTTAAGAACAAAGATCCCAATGTGATATGTGAGGAACTAAAGTTAATATTCTCCACATATGTTCCCGGTTGTACAAGTACTGTATCTGTACTTACTGCTGCATCTATTCCTGCTTGTATCGTAGCGTAGTCTGCCGGAATGTTTATGATCGTAGAGTAAAGAAAAGGTGGTAAAACAATTAAAATGAAAGCAAAAATAACTATTCTCGTATAATTAAACATAACTCCTCCTGAATTAGGTTAATTGGATATATTTCGGTTCAAGTTTCGTTTCGTAATTATGTAGCAGTTTACTATATTATCGTATCAAAATCAAGGGAATAAACGCTTTTATACCTGCAAAATCCAAGAAATAACATCGTTGCCTTATTATATGAATTCCATTATACTTAAGTGTAAATTATTGAAATATAAATATTTATTCATTAAACTAAAAAGGGAGAATGTATTATGAAAAAACTAGCATTATTACTGATCGTTATTTTATCACTTTCATTTTTGGGATGTGGTGGAAGTTCAACGGAGAAAGAAACCATCAAGGCTAAAGATAATTCAACTGCAGAAGTTAAAACTGTAGAGAAAAAAGAAAAGAAACTTCCAGAAGGGTTTCCAGAAGAGCTAACATTCCCTTTTGATCTTGCAAGACTAATGACAACCGGTAGTGGTACAGGAAGTCAAATAATCAACAAAGACGGAGATATGTCTTTTGGAAAAGAACAAACATTCAAGTCATATAGTATTTGGGAAAGTAGACCAAAAAATGTACCAGAGATCATTAGTCATTATCAAAAACTTATGACAGACCTTGGTTATGAAGGTGAGTGGAAAGGAAATGGTGAAGACAAAGCCTATGGTAATTTCAAAAAAGGAAATAATGAGCTTGAACTGCACATTTCAAAAGATCAATTCAAATTCGGGTTGAAGATCTGGGGTGCTGAAGTCGTTAAATAACAAATTGTTGTTGTATACCTAAAATAAGGAAGAATATATTATGAAAAAAATAGCATTATTACTGATCGTTATTTTATCAGTTTCATTTTTGGGATGTGGTGGAAAGTCCACTGAGAAAGAAACTATAAAAGCTAAAGGCAACTCAACTGCAGAAGTTAAAACTGTAGAAAAAAAAGAAAATAAGATCCCTGAAGGGTATCCCGAAGAGCTAATATTTCCGGCAGTAATTACTGTCCGAGTAACTTCCGGTACAGGAAGCTCATCCGGTATGGGTGGCGATAGAACATTTAAATCATATTACACTAGCAAAAGAACGCCGAAAAATGTACCTGAGATTATCAGCCATTATAAGAAACTTATGACTGACCTCGGATACGAAGGTAAATGGAAAGTAAATGATGAGGATAAAATTCGTGGTATTTTCAAAAAAGGATTAAATGAACTTGAATTGAAGATTTCATCTGAAGATTTCTCTTTCTATCTAAAAATTTGGGATGCAGAAGTCGTTAAATAAAATGTAAAAAATCCTTGCAAATACAGATCTGTTCCTTTATTATTTATCTTCTAATATTGATGCTGAAATTAAATTAAAATAAAGGAATTGAAAATGCAAAAACCGATTACCTACTACTCAACAAATTTGAAGGCTGACCCGGTCTCTTTCAAAGATGCATTATTAAAAGGTATAGCGCCTGACAAAGGTCTTTATATGCCTTTTAATATACCTACATTTACTCAAGAAGAAATAAATGCTTTCTCTGATATGGAATACTATGAAATAGCTTATGAAGTTATCCATAAATTCCTTAAGGATGACATAGCCGCAGATGACCTTAAAGCTCTTATAAAAGATGCTTATAACTATGAAGTACCTTTGGAAAAAGGTTATGACAGAAAGTATGTTCTCCGTTTGGATCAGGGACCAACTGCCTCTTTCAAAGATTTTGCTGCAAGGATGATGGGTAGATTGATGAATTATTACCTACAGAGACAACATAGAAAGTTACTTATACTTACAGCTACATCAGGAGATACCGGCAGTGCTATTGCGAACGCATTTTACGGGCTTGACAATATTAAAGTTGTAGTTCTTTTCCCTGAAAATGAAGTAACTAACAGACAAAGAAAGCAAATGACCACTTTAGGTGACAATGTTCAGATAATATCACTTGATGGAAAATTCGATGACTGCCAAGCATTGGTAAAAGAAGCTTTTGCAGATATTGAATTAGATCACCTGGGTCTATCTTCTGCAAATTCTATCAACATAGGTAGATTGATACCTCAGACAGTTTATTATTTCTATGCTTTTGCAAAATTAAAGCAAAACAATGATGAAAAGATCGTATTCTCTGTTCCTTCAGGAAATTTTGGCGATATGATGGGTGGAGTTATGGCTATGAAAATGGGTCTTCCAATTAAAAAATTCATTATTGCAACAAATGAAAATGATGAGTTCCCAAAATATCTTAAAACTGATAAATATGATATAGTTGTTCCTTCAAAAAATTGTATCTCAAGTGCAATGAATGTTGGTCATCCAAGTAATATGTCAAGATTAGTAGCTCTTTACGGTGGTGTAATGAATGAAAAAGGCGAAGTTCTTAAAGCTGCTGATATGAAAAAAATGAGAGATGAGATCTGGTCTGTTAGTATAGATGATACTGAAACGAAGAAAACTATCGTTGATGCTTGGAATAAGCATAAATTATTACTTGAACCTCATGGATCAGTAGGCTGGGCAGGTCTTCATAAGTATCTTGAAGAAAATGGTGATGATAAAGATCAACTTTATGTATCTTTGGAAACTGCACACCCTGCAAAATTCCCTGAAGAGATTACAAGATTGTTGAATATTGACCCTGAACTTCCAAAAAGCCTTGAAGGAATTGAGGAAAAAGAAGAACAGTATGATACAATCACAACGAAATACGAAGACTTCAAAGCGTATCTATTGAAAAATTATTCGTAAAGACGTACTACCAGTACGTCTCTGACACTACTAACCACTCGTGAGGAACGAACCTATGAAATATATAATTATTCTCGGCGATGGAATGAGCGACTATCCAATTGAAAAACTTGGAAATAAAACTCCATTGATGGCCGCAAACATCCCAAATATCGATAAACTTGCAAAAATGGGTCGTACTGGCAAATTCCAAACAGTACCACTCGAATTACCTCCGGGAAGTGAAGTGGCGAATATGGCTGTCCTAGGATATGATGTGAGAAAGCTTTATCAAGGTCGTGGTGTACTTGAAGCAGCTAGCATGGGTGTTGAACTTGATAATGATGACCTAGCTATGAGATGTAATCTTATTTGCATTGAAGATGGAAAGATAAAGAATCACTCTGCCGGTCATATCGATTCTGAAGAATCTCATCAACTTATTGATGCTTTGAACAAAGAACTCGGTGATGATCTGGTAAAATTCCACAAAGGTGTTAGCTACAGACATTTACTTGTAATTAAGAATGGCAGGAAAGAGATAAAACTCACTCCCCCACACGATGTTCCGGGAACTCCTTTCAAAGATGTTCTACCAGTATCTCAGCACAGAGATGCAGATGGTACTACAAAAATACTAAATGATCTTATCATGAGATCACATGAAATTTTAAATAATCACCCTGTAAATATTAAAAGAGTTGCTGAAGGCAAAGATCCTGCAAATTCTGTATGGTTCTGGTCTGCTGGATATAAACCTGAGATGAAAACACTTCAAGAACTTTATGGAAAGACAGGAGCAGTTATCTCAGCTGTTGATCTTCTTTACGGTATCGGAGTTTATGCAGGTATGGAAGTAATTCATGTGGAAGGTGCTACAGGATTATATACAACTAACTACGAAGGCAAAGCTAAAGCTGCTGTTGATGCTCTGAAAAAATACGATCTTGTTTATTTACATATAGAAGCTACTGATGAAGCCGGTCACGAAGGAGATGTTGACCTGAAAATCAAAGCATTAGAATACTTAGACAGCAGAGCAGTGAAATATGTAATGGAAGAAACTGCAAAAATGGATGAACCTGTAGCTATTGCTATTACTCCTGACCATGCAACTCCATGTGCCTTGAGAACTCATACACACGACCCTGTACCTTTTATAATCTACAGACCGGGTGAAGAACCTGATGAAGTTACTGAGTATAACGAAGATTCAGTTGAAAAAGGTTCTTACGGATTAGTAAAAGATGATGAGTTTATAAAAGCGTTATTGGGGATTTAAATATTTTTTTCATTTGCTTTGTGCCCAATATTTCAGTATATTGATAATATAGCCTATATACGTCAAACTTAAATATCGGGAGGTACAAAATGTTAAAGAAAATGTTTTTTCTAATCCCTCTGCTTCTTTCTCTAGTATTATTTGCAGCATCTGACAACAAAGATTCCGATGGTACAAATAAAATTAAACCGATACGAAATGATCCCATTAAAATTGAGAATACGATCGAACTGAAAAATACAGTTCAAACTCAAAATGTATATGCTGTAGACACAGAGATCTATAAAGAGATAGAATATGCTAAAAGATTGTATAATAGTGGTGATCACGTCAAAGCAAAAACCATCCTGAGCATATTGAAAAAAGATAAAGACAGATCACTTTCCGAGAAAGCCCACTATCTCTGCTTGAAATTGTACAATAATTTATTCATCCCAATTGATGCAATGGAAGATACTAAATATGTGGTTGATGCTAAAGAGTTGGATAAATTTAAAAGCAAATTCCCGAGAAGTATATACACTAACGAGCTGGAAAATGTCTTTAGAAATGATTTAAAAATCTTTAATTTAAATGTATTAAATCCTAAGAATCTAACTAGGATCGATCTAAATGACAGCTCTTTAGTTAGGTATAAAAATGATTCTACTTATGTTTGTTCATTCCATGGAAAGTACATTTCAAAAGATAAAAAAGAACATGATATTATTATCAAGATATCTGGTAAGATAAACAAGTACGAACCTATGGGTAACATGAACGACGAATTTGGATCAAAGGGTTTATTGATAGATGATGATTCAACAATATCTATTAAAGTGGACAATGAAGAAAAGATCGTTATTAAAGATTATGTGGAGTTTCAGCAACAACCTCAATATGAACTTAGAGAAGTTGAGAAATATGGATCAAAAGTTGTAAAGAGATTTGTTAGAGAAGTAAATGCTGAAAACATAACTCAATTAGCTACATATTTAGATAATGATCTAATAATCCCAAACTTTAAAGTTCAATTCATCTATGGAAAAATGAATGAACTCATTCCACAGGATCAGGCTAACCCTCAAAATCTCAATGAAAGATTTAATTCAAAATGTATTGTAGAGTTTAAATTAGATGAATTAAAAAGATAATGGCAAAATTGATTAAGCATTACTAGAGAGATAATTTTATCGTGAGGAACACTATTCTGTGTTCCTTACACTCTTGCGTTTGCAAATATTTTACTTTAACTTATAGGTCTAATTCAAAATGATAATAATTTCGGAGTATAAAAAATGCACAAAAAACTAATTTTTGTTATTAGTCTTATTTTCGTTCTAAGTTTAGTGGCGCAAACAAGTTCAGGTACAGGCCCAACTTCAAGTTCAGATTCAAGCATTAAGGAACAAGCTACCGGTATTAAACACACTCTTGTAGAAGATCCCATTGAAATAGAGATACAAAAAAGAGTGGAAGCTGAAGTTGAAAAGAGAATGAATGAAGAATTTCAGAAAAGAGTTGATAAAGAAGTTAAAAAGAGAGTAGATGCTGAAGTTAAAAAAAGAATTACTGCGAAAAAACCAAAGAAAGCTAAAAAGAAAATAAAAAAAGTAATTAAAAAGAAAAATAATTTTAGCTCTTTCAAAGAAATACAATACGCTGAAGAATTATATAATAACGGAAAAAAAACTAAAGCTAGGTCAGTATTGGATGTTCTTAAGAACGACAAAGACAAAAAAATGGCTGAAGAAGCTCATTACCTATTAATAAAACAAGATAATAATCTATTTATTCCAAACATTAAACGATCCAGAAATTATAACAAAGTCATTGATTACAATAATAACACTAAAGAATTTGATAAATTCAAAAGATCATTTCCGAAAAGTAAATACACTAAAGACATTAAAAGTATGATGAAAAACAGAGTTAAGACTTTTAATACTATCAATGACAGACGAAACATGAATTTGGTAGATTTGAAAGATAGTTGCACAATAGAGTACAAGGGTGATTCTACTTATATATGCACTTTTAAAAAGACTTTCAAAGATAAAAACAAGAAAAAGCATAGACTAGAGATCAATATTTCAGGTAAGATCACAAAATACGACCCTTCAGGTGACATGCAGGATGAATGGGATACATCAGGTCTTCTTATTGATGATAATGCATTGATCGAAGTAACTTTAGATGGTGACTCTAAGATTAAATATAAAAACCCTATCGTTCATAAGCAGAACCCTGAATATGAACTTCGTAGAGTGGTTGAGTATGGATTTTCTCAGAATAAGACCTGTGTTAAAGAGCATAAAGTTGAAAATATGATAAATCTAGCTTCATATCTTGGAGATAAATTTGTTGTTTCTAATTTGGAAATTAAGACACACTTCGGAAGAATGAATGAGCTTGCATCTATGGATATTATCTATGCTGCTAAGCCTAACGGAAACTTCTTCTCAGATAGATTTAAATCAAAGTGTTATATTGAATTTGCATTGGATGAGAGATAAAGATTTACAAAAACATTGTGACCATGAACGGTACAATTATAGTTAATACAGTTCCACTGAATACAGATATTACTGCAAATTCTTTTCCTGAGTAGCGAGTAATTATTGGCAGTGTTGTATCCATTGATGTAGCACCTCCTGAAGCTATAGGTGCAAGTTTCCCAAAGTACCTTACCAGCAGAGGAGCAGCTATCAGTGTGATCACTTCTCTGATAATATTGGAAAGCAATGCAACTACACCCAGCACTTCCCCACTTATCTTACTGATATAAATACTCGACAAGCTATAATATCCAAATCCTGAACCTATTGCTAAACACTCGTTCAGTGTAATATCTTCGAACAGTATTGAAACAGCAGCAACGCCAAGTAAAGTTCCTACTATCACTGCAAGAGGCACAAATAATATCTTATAATGTAATTTCTTTATAATCTTAAATACTTTCAGATCGGCACCGATACTAATTCCTATCAGAAACAGAAGAAAATGCAAAGCGTAAGTACTTAGGTTGTCATTAAAAATAAAAACACTTTCATCAATAAAGTACCCTAGAAAAATACCTAAAACAAAGAATATTACAATAATAATACTACTTTTCATCGGCTTTTATATCCTTGAAGAATAATTTATAAACAATGAATGAAAAAATCGCACTGCCGATCACTGCTGCGACACTGAGGATCAATGCCTGAAACCCAAGTTTATGAATATTTTGAATGATCGTTGGATTTCTTCCTACGGAAAAACCAAGTAGAAATAATAAAGCCAAAACAGACCAAAAAGTTAACTTATCAAGATGCTTCAGAAGGCTTTTCTTTTCTCTGATGATGTAGCCAACAAGGCTACCTAATATTAAAAACAATAAAACTGTATTCATATTTTTTTAGTTTTAATTTTCAACCAGTCACATTCTGCTTTAGAAAGTTTTGGTGCGAATGTCTTGTAAACCATTGCATGATACTTATTTAACCATTCTATCTCAGCTTTATCCATCAGTGGCATAACATTAGGCTTCGTATCTATAGGCACATATGTAATACACTCA
>WTAK01000212.1 GCA_013139625.1 Candidatus Delongbacteria bacterium
TAATTGTAAAAGATAAAGTTTCAGTAGAAAATATTGATTTTGATGAAAGGATGAAAATAATTCTTGAAGATGAAAACCCTGAGAATATAAACGATATTGACGGAATTAAGATCGACCATGAAGATTATTGGGTTCAGCTGAGAAAATCAAATACAGAACCGATAGTAAGGATATTCGCTGAGGCAAAGACTAAAGAAAAGGCAGAAGAAATTGTTAAAATATATAAAGACAAACTTATTGGCTAAGAAATTATTTCCAGCTTACATATTTTTATTAATATTGATGCTATCTTTTCCAGTATTTTCACAGCCGGAGAAGACACTTTTTAATGAAACATATACAACCGGACTTCCGGTTTTCAGGTATAATATTGTAAGATTATTCAATAAAAAAGAAGGTTTTTTTGACCTGAGTATTCAAACTGAGATCACGAATGAAAGACTTCACTTTTTAAAGAAAGATAAAGAATATGTCTCAACCTATGTAATTTCCGTAGCAGTTTTTGAAAGAGGAAAAACAGATGAAATTCCTTTATCACAAAATTCTGAAAAAGTTGTTTTTGCAACTGAAAACTACTCAGAAACTCAGCTAAATAAATCAAATAAGAAACATAATTATGTTTTTTCGATCCCTGACGGTACTTATTCTGTTGTAATATTGATAAAGGATCAAAACAGTAAAAAGCAGTTCAAGGTAAAAAAAGAAGTTGGATTTTCAATGGAAGGAAATCTGGCAGTTTCAGACCTTCAAATGGTGAGTTGGAATGACGACGAGAATTTTTTAAAAGATTATACTCCGAACATCAATAATATCATAGATAAGAAGAACCTTTTTACAGGTGCACTTTTCGAAATATCTTCCCTTGAAGCGATCAATTTATCTTATAGCATAGAGTATAAGATAATTGATAGAAAGGGTACGATCATTTATAATGACACCTTCAAAGATATGCTCAAAGAAAATTTACATTACCAAGTTTTGAAAATACCTTTGGAAAAATTCAATATAGGAAATTACAAGATAGAATTGAAAGTTAATTTTCCTGAGCAGACAATTAAAAGAGAAAGTACCTTTTATCTAAGATGGAAAGATCTTTCATTGAATATTTCAGATATTTCTTTGGCAGTTGAGCAGATGCTTTATTTAATGGAATACGACTCATTAAAGCCGGTATTTAGCTATGAAGAGAAACAAAAGAAAGAATGGTTTCAGGGATATTGGAATAAATTGGAGACATCACTCAGCTTGAAGAAAAATTCTCTGATGGAAGAATATTACCGCAGGATATCATTTGCAAATATAAATTTTTCTGTACCTAAGAAACAAGGTTGGAAGACAGATATGGGAAAGGTTTTATGTATAATGGGCGATCCTGATGAAGTTCAGAGTTATAGTTTTACAAGGAATTCCAGACCTTATGAAGTTTGGATATATTACGAATACGGCACTCAGTATATTTTTGATTATATCGGTGGTGAATTCAGGTTAAGGAAATAAATTGAAAATAGCAGTTTTATCAAGTGGCAGCAAAGGAAATTCTTCCTTTATAGAATCAAATAACCAGGCAATACTAATAGATGCGGGATTATCAGCAAAAAGATTATTGAGCAGAATGGATGATGTTGGTGCTGATTTCAAGAACCTTAACGGTATTGTGGTCACACATGATCATTCAGACCATATAAAGGGTGTTGGGATACTTGCCAGAAAATTAAAGATCCCTATTTATATCCATGAAGCAAATTATAATGTAAAAACAGATCTCTTTAGCAACTGTGAGATGAAATTCATTACAAGTGAATTCGAGTTGGGAGGATTTAAAATAACTCCGATACCTGTTTCTCATGATGGAACAGCAAATTATTGCTATAATATTGTTGCTGATGGAAAGAAAATATCTCATTTGACTGACTTGGGGAAAGCTACATCCTTGGTAATGGAAAGAACAAAAGATTGTGATTTTTTCCTATTGGAATCTAATCATGATCCGATGATGTTGAAGGAAGGCCCATATCCTTGGTATCTAAAGCAAAGGATATCAGGCAGTAGAGGTCATTTGTCAAATGCCGATGCAAGTAATTTATTATTATCTGCTGACAGAAGTAATTTAAAGAATATTATTTTGGCTCATCTCAGTGACGAAAATAATGATCCAAGATTAGCTTTTGAAAGTATGTTAGCTACCATTGAAGAAAATAATTTAGATATAAATGTACAGGTTGCTCTTCAAACTCAGGCATTGGAGTTCATCGAAGTTTGATGAAACAAATAAATTGGAATTTATTGAATTATAATGAATGATAAATTGATATACATATCTGCTGGAGAAGTTTCAGGTGACTTGTTGGGAAGTGAAGTTATAAAAGAACTATTGGTAACTGACCCATACTTGAAGATAAAAGGCATCGGTGGTTCTAATATGATGGTCCAGGGTTTAGATCCGATCTTCAGAACTGAAGAACTTGGGTTCATGGGATTCTTTTAAATATTCAGACATATCCTTCTGATCAGAAGAGTAATGAACACAATGGTAAAAAGCATTCTTAAAGATAAGCCTAAAGTTGTACTTCTAATTGATTTTTCGGAATTCCATATAAAACTGGCGAAGAGATTAAAAAAGCATAATGTTGAATCAAAGATAATCAAATATGTCAGTCCTCAAATATGGGCTTCAAGGTCAAAGAGAATTACGGATATTGTGGCAAGTTACGACTGCTTATGCTGTATTCTGCCATTCGAGAAAGAAATATACAAAGATCATGATATAGATTGTAGATACGTTGGTCACCCACTACTTGATAAGGTCAATATAAGATATGAAAAAGAAGAATTTTATAAATTCTTGAAAGTGGATGATAATAAGAAAATTATTTCAATTTTTCCAGGCAGTAGAAAGCAAGAAGTAAATAAGCATATCGAAGTTATTTTAAAAGCCATAAGAGATCTAAAAAGTGAAAGGGATGATCTTTCTTTTTTCATCTGTAAAAGCGAAAATATTACTTTTGAAAATTATTTGAAAATTTTCGAAGAAGAAAAGATCGAAATAATAGATTCTGTTTATCAGTGGGAATTGATCAAATATTCTGATATTGTACTATGCAAAAGTGGTACATCTTCTCTGCAAACAGCTATAATGAAGACACCAGCTATCATATTCTATAAATTAAATTATTTCTCTTATCAGATCGCAAAACGGATCATAAAAACTGAATTTATAGCCCTGCCGAATATTATTGCCAAAAA
>WTAK01000054.1 GCA_013139625.1 Candidatus Delongbacteria bacterium
TGAGAAGAAAGCAATGGTTCAAGAAGCTGCTGATCTACTGAATAAGCTGGAGAATCAATTTAATGGAATTCAATCTATCTCTGATGATATTGATGTAGAAGTTTAATCATGAAGATAGACATCTCTATAAAAAATCAGGCACTTACTTTTACTCACAGAAAGGTGAAACTCATTTATCCTGTTTCAACATCCAAGTACGGTGAGGGTTACAAGGAAGGAAGTTTGAAAACACCGATTGGAAAGTTTGAAGTTTGTCAGAAAATAGGAGCGAGAGCTCCTTTTGGAGCAATATTTAAAGACCGAAGATTTACAGGCAAATTAGCTAAGATAAATGATGAAAATCATGAAGATGTGATTACTTCGAGGATTTTAAGGCTAAAAGGACTTCAGAAGAAAAATGCGAACACCTACAAAAGATATATTTATATTCACGGGACAAAGAACGAATCGACCATAGGGCAAAAAGGCTCTATAGGTTGTATTCGGATGAATAATCAGGATATAATTGAATTACATTCCCATGTTAAAGTCGGATGTAAAGTTTATATTCGTAAATAATTAGCAAAAAATATTTTTTATCTATTGACTATTTATATAATTATTATTATATAATACTTATAACATTTTTAATAGGAGATTTTAGATGATAAAAACAATTTTATTTTTTATGTTAATAAGTATTTCGATGTTTGCTCAGAGCTATAATAAATATGAAGGTTACATAAAGAAACCTTCCGGTATAGATGTTAGGAATCCTAAAGAAGATGAATTTATTGAAAATAGAGTTCATAGAGTTGGATTATTTTGGATGAATATCACGAACATGGGTGTTTTTGGAAATCCTGCTTCATGGGTTCTTTATTTTGAAGATCCATGTACAGGAAGACAGGCTGTTGGTGGCGATATGCCAGGTGGAGAAGACAAACAATATCTTTACGATGGAGCATTGTGGTTTGGAGGTTATTTAGATTCTGCAGAAGTAAATGTAAATGGTACAAATGCGACAATTTTCCAAGGGCCTTTAGTTTCTACTGGTTCTGTGTACTACGGTTATCATACTTTTGAATTATTACCATTTCTTTTTGATGAAGATGAAAGCGGCGCAACTCTTGGAAGGATAAATGAAACATCAAATATAGAAGGTAGGATAAACTGTTTGTTCGAAGATGTTTATGATCCTGCAGCTTCAGCAGAAGAACAATTTAATACAATGTACACAGATAAATACCCTTATTATTCTAATGATGTATATGACGGGAGATATCATGTCCCATTAGGAATTGAAGTAAGACAGAGGACATATTCGTGGTCATATAAATTTGCAGAGAAGTTTATAATACTTGATTACACCTTATATAATAGAAATGAAGATCAAAAAGATATCTACGATTTTTTTATGGGTGTTAATATTGATCCTGATATTGGAAGAAAAGATGGACATGATTATTACGTTGACGATATTTGTGGATTTATCAATGAATGGGAAGATTATATTGATCCTGCAACCGGTGAAAACAGAACTGTAGATCTTAATTTCGCATGGTCAGCAGACAATGATGGTAGAGAGCTTGAGCAGGTGACAGTTGGTGGCGGTATGGTACCGACTTTTAGAGAACCACTGAGAGGAAGCCCATTGGATGGAGCTACAGGAGTTTTTACAATGAGAGTATTAAGGAATCCAAATCCAAATTTGAGATATTCATTTAATATCTATTCCGGGGCTGTATGGGATGAGAGTTATGATTGGAGCCCGAGATGGAAAGTGGGTGAGCATAGTGATTGGGGATTTGATCTTACCACAAAACAAAAAGGATATGATGATGTGAATTATGATAGTTTATATTCATCCTATAATGGCGAATTTGTTGCTAACGGGATAACTGAAGGAACGCCATATGGAGATAAGGGAAGATATATGGTTATGTCAAATTTTGAATATGATTACGCAATAACTGATACAAGAGAAGTTTATCTCGGAGTATTTGAAGATCCACCGAGTTTGATTGGGACCCCTTTTGCTCAAGCAGATAAATGGCAGCCTTGGATCATTTCAGGTACAGAACAGGAAGGTGAATATCCGGATGGAACCATAGAAGATTTGAACGATATGGCAAATGGAGGAGATATAAAATATATTCTATCTTTTGGTCCACTAGGAGAAGAAAGCTATGTTAATGTAGGAATAGATCTTAATCATGATGGATCAATTGATGATTTTGTTAATAAACAGGTATGGAAATTTGCATATGGAGATTCAATAAAACTAACATTAGCTTTCACTGCAAGTGAGGATTTTCATATTTCAGTATCTCAAACGGCCAAATATAACAGCCCATACGTGGTTGATCTTAATCAAGGTGTAAACACATCCTTGTTTAATTGGTACGATGCGTACTATAATGTAGTTTGGGCTGAGAGAGTATATGATCAACCAATGTATGATACACCTATAACCAGAAATGGAGAAACTAAAACAGATGGTTGGTATGGAGAAGATGTGGGAGCTGATGGTATTTTTACAGATCCGGTTGTTAATCCTATCTGCTGGTGGAATAATTCTTTTTATGAAGGTCCTGATGAAGGAGAAATAGATTTCGAATTGACTACATTTACAAATGAATTTATTGATCCTTATGGTAGGACAGCCACAAGTGAAGATGATCTGCTACCTTTTGGTAGGGAAGAGGTTGATAGTGAGAATAAATACGGAATAACAGGATCCAGAGATACTGGGGAAGGATTTGGAAGAATGGTCAGATACCATCAGTCTGACGGAGTTGCGAATAGAGGTGAATATGTAAGATTTGGATATAATAACGGGAAGCTTGATCCCGGTGATGGTGTTCCTGATTATCAAGTGCCACCTCCACCTGTTTCTCCAAAGATAAATGTATCGTACGCAGATAAAGATGTGATTGTAGAATGGTGTTCTCATGAATTTTATGAAGTGCAAGGTATTAAAGGTGCTGCAGGACCTGAACATTCAATAGATACCTTTTCTAGAAGAAGGGATTTTGAAGGATATCAGATCCAGGTAGCTCCTCGGAATGAAAAGGATGAATATGCTGAAATATTTACAGTTGATAAAATAAATTATGTTTATGAAAATGTAGTGGAATACGAAGAATATCTTAATATTCCGATATCGGAAGATTCAATATTAGCTAATCCTGACGATTATCCTCCGTTGCTAACTTATGCAGGTAAAGTTTGGCAGCTAATACCTTTTAAGGAAAATATATCGTATAGAGAAAACCATTCAAAGGATGGAGTTTATACATTTACAGCAACTCAGGACTCTATAGAGTTAGCTAGTGGAGATAGTACAAGAACTGTAGTATTCTATAACTATAAATTTGTTCTACATAATAAACTTTACGGTAAAGAGAATTACATATCTGTTACGGCCTCTGACCATGGAGATCCGGTTACAGAAACACCTTCAATGAAATCTGATCCCAGAATCAATGCGGTTTCTATAATACCAAGTAAGTTGACTTACAAAACTGATGTTGTCGTATTTCCTAATCCATACAGAGACGATGTAGATTATCAGGCTTTAGGGTGGGAAAATTTAGATGGGGATACTTGGTATGAACAGGATAGAAGGATTATGTTCATGAATCTTCCAAAGAGATGTGTTTTGAAAATATATACATTAGCAGGCGACTTGGTGAAAACCATTGCCCATAACGGAAATGCGGCTACCGATACTCCTTATCAACAAGGTGAAAATGGAGCATACTGGAATTTTATTTCTGAGAATAATCAGGCTGCAGTTTCTGGGATATATTTGTTCAGCGTGCAGGATGTTGATAGCAATTTTGAATTTGTCGGTAAATTTGTAATTATAAAATAACTGGAGATCGAAAGATGAAAAAGATGATTTTTTTACTTTTGCTAGTAAATATATTACTTTCTGCTCAAACTCCTGATGAAATAGAGATACGAGAGCAAAGATCTAAATATCTCTATGATCTTCAACAAAAACAAGATTTCAGCATAGAAAATAGAGTTCATAGAGTTGGATTATTCTGGTTGAATATTACAAATATGGGCACATTTGGTAATAGTATGTATTTAAATGATCCATGTACAGGAAAATTGGCAGTGTTTGGAGATATGCCCGGAGGTGAAGAAGTACGATTTTTGTATGAAGGTTCATTATGGTTTGGAGGATATTTAGATTCTGCAATAGTCAATGTTAACGGAACAAATGCAACAGTATTTCAAGGACCTTTGGTATCTACAGGAAATGCTTTATGGACAAGTTGGTATTCTTCAAATGAATTATCTCCAATTTTATTTGATGAAGATCCGTCCGGGGCGATTTTGGGTAGGATAACAGAAACTTCAAATGTTGAGGGTAGGATAAATTGCTTATTCGAAGATGTTTATGATCCTGCGGCTTCAGCCCAAGAACAGTTTGAAACTATGTACACAGATAAGTATATTGGTAATGCTTATGATATATTCGACAAAAGAAGTCATATTCCATTAGGGATCGAAGTAAAACAAAAATCTTATTCATGGTCATATAAATTTGCTGAAAAATTCATAATCATCGATTACACCTTATATAACAGAAATGAAGAGCAGAAAGATATCTACGATTTTTTTATGGGTGTACAAGTTGATAATGATATTGGAAGATTAGATGGACTTTCATATTATGCAGATGATCTTTGTGGATTTATTCAGCAATGGGATGGGTATATAGATCCTGCCACGGGAGAAAATAAGCCGGTTGATCTTAATTTTGCATGGGCTGCTGATAATGATGGAAGAGAGCAAACTAGGCAATATTTAGGTGGCCCGATCATGGATCCTCGGAGAGGGAAACCTTTAGATGGAGCTACCGGAGTTGCTACTCTAAGAGTTCTTCGAAATCCAAATCCAAATCTAAAATATTCATTTAATATAGTTGTACCGGGATATGGTTTAGAACAATATGATTGGGGACCAAGATGGCAACCAGGGTTTCATAGTGATTGGGAATTCGATCTTTCCAAAAGGCAAAAAGGTTACGATGATACCAACTATGACAGCTTATACACAACTAGGGATTTATATTTAGCTCACGGAAGAACTGAAGGAACTCCTATTGGAGACATTGGAAGGTATATGGTAATGTCAAATTTTGAATATGATTATGGGATCTTAGATATGCGTGAAGTGTATTTACGTGTATTTGAGGATCCACCAAATTTAATTGGTACTCCTTTTGCCCAAGCGGATAAATGGCAACCTTGGCTTATGGCAGGAGAATTTCCTGATGGAACGAAGAAGGATTTGAATTATATGACAAATGGTACTTCAATGCAATATGTTCTTTCCTTTGGTCCACTTGGTGATGAAAGTTATGTAAATGTCGCCGTAGATTTAGACTTGGATTCATTAGGTACTTTAGATGATTTTATAAATAAACAAGTATGGAAATTTACATACGGAGATTCTTTAAAATTAACTTTAGCTTTCATTGTTAGTGAAGATTTTCATACATCTGTTAGGCAATTTGCAGGATATTGGAGTCCTTATGTTATAGACTTGGATCAAGGTATTGATGAATCATTATTTGAAAACGGATGGTATGATGCATACTATAACGTAGTCTGGGCTGAACGAGTTTATGATCAACCAATGT
>WTAK01000167.1 GCA_013139625.1 Candidatus Delongbacteria bacterium
AAAACTGTGGGAAAGGTTCAACTAATGTTGGAAATTGTATGAATGATGATGAATTAAATATTGACGAAGGTAATAAATCAGCAACTTTTAAGATAGATATTAGAACACTTCTACTTACAGTAAAGAAGAAAATACTTTTTATAATAATATTTCCTTTTTTTACACTTATAATAGCAGGACTAATTGCCAATTTCACTTTGACCACAAAATGGAAAGTTTCAACAAGTATTATTGCTCACGATAAAAATATATCGAAAATAGATTTGCCGTATATGTATCAGCAATTGGACTTCAAAACAGTAGTGCCAACAATAGTGATGCGCCAAAATTTAAAAGAAATTAATAAAAGATTAAATTTAGGTCTTTCTCCTAACGAGTTAATAAAGCTTATTTCAATAAGTAAAAATAAAACAAAAATCATTAAAATATTTTCAACCCATGAGAATGTAGAAACTGCAGTTAAAATTGCAAATACAACAGCAGAAGTATTTATAGATTACTATAGTAATTTGATGAACTCATCAGGCTATAAAATTCTTGAGTATTATAAAGAGAAAAAGACTACTATTAAAAATGAGATATCCAAATACAAGAAGAAGTCTTCTGATTTCTTTAAAAAGAATGAAATAATTTCGATTGAAAATGAACTTGCAATGAAATTTGAGCAATTGAATAGCTTTGAACTTGAGCTTTATCAGAATAAAATGTCAGTAAATGGTATTCAAACGAGAATTTTTGATATGTCTAATAAAATCTCAGAATTAGAACCGGAAATTCAATTGAAATATGATACGAATACAAATTACACAAAAGATATTAGTGTTCTCGAAGAAGAATTAGCTACTTTGAAAGAAAAATATACAGATAAAAACCCAAAGGTATTAAAAGTCAAAGATAAAATAGCTAAACTTAAAGCTTCAGACAAGAAAGACGCAAAACCTGTTCCTGATAGAATTACATACGGGAAAAATCCATTTAGAGAAATTCTAATCATAGATAAATCAAAAGCAGAATCAGTCTTAAAGGCTGTAAATAATAGAATTGGAGAATTAGGAATACTAATTGATAAGATTAGGCTATCACTCAACAATATTTCCAAGATAGAAAATGAGTATTATGAAATAAAAAGAATGCTGGATCTAAATAATCAATTGCTGTCAGATATTGAAAATAAAATAAATAAAACCAGAATGGCTCTAGACTCAAATGTGAATGATTTTGAGATAATTGAGAGAGCTTATAAACCACAATATGCAGAATCTTCAGGAAAGAAAATTTTTGCTATTCTAGGTGGTTTCTTAGGATTTATAATGGCTTTATTTCTTGTTGTAGCAAAAGAATTATTAGATTTTACCATAAAATCTGAATTTGATATCAAAGAAATGCTGAATATAAAATTCCTTGGGAAGTTCCCCAATAAAAAAGAAGCAAACAAATCATTATTTTATTCTGCATTACAAATATTTATGGGTGATCTACTGCAAATAGCAAATTCAACGGCAAAACCAATCATAGCTCTTGCTGGAGACCAAGGGGGAATTGGTAAGTCATTCATAATCGAAAATGCAATAACTATGCTTAAAAGTAAAAAAAAGAAAATATTATATATTGATACATCAAAAAAGATATTACCCGAGCAAAAAGAGTTTCTGATAAATGATCTAATCTATGAAATGGTTGATAGAAATATATCAGTGGAAAAGCATGAAGGATATGATAAACTATATTTTAAGATAGATGATAAAGCTTTTACAACAATAGTTGAAGGTGAACATTTAATGTATCTAAAGAAAAAAATTGAAGAATACGATTATGTCTTCTGGGAATTATTTGACCTTGAATATAATCCTCAATTATTTCTAACAATAGTATCATCGCTTGATCTGTTATTATTTGTAGGAAGATTTAGAATCTCTAAGAGAGAAATTTACAAAAATATTATTTCATTTTTGGAAGAAAAAAATATTGTACATTTAGCAGGAGTATTGAATTATGTCGATAAATATTATTATAAAGCTTAGAGCTTACTTCTTGTTTTTCATTATAGTTTTATTGAGTAGTTGCTCTCAAAGGAAAGAACTTGTCAATAACATTGAAGAGATTCCAGAGCAATATCTTGATGAAATTGAAGTATCTGAAGCATCTATTCCCAACTATCAAAAGATATTACAAGAATTGCATCATATAGATGCTGGAAGTTATACAATTAAGTCAGGAGATAAATTTAATATTGATATTTATGATGAAAAAGAATTATTGATGGAAGGAGTAATTGTTAAACCAGATGGAACAATGAGCTTAAAATTGATAGGAGAGGTAAAAACTGGTGGAATGACGATTCCTGAAGCTACTCAAATAATTGAATCAAAATATATTGAATTTCTAAAATATCCTAAAATTTCTCTTAGCCCATATGAATTACTAGGATCAAATTTTACTATTATTGGTAAAGTTGTTCATCCAGGGGCTTATCCTATAAATAGAACTAAATTAGCAGATGCAATTGCAATTTCAGGTGGATTAGCAACTGGGATTTTTCAAAACGATACAGTTGAGATGGCAGATTTAGAACATTCTTTTGTAATGAGAAACGGTAAAATATTGCCTGTTAATTTTTCTAAAGCTATTAGGGATGGAATGTATCTTCATAACATCCCTTTAATGGATGGAGATTATATATATATACCTTCGTCAATGAATAAAGAAGTAATTATGCTTGGAGAAGTAAATAGACCAGGTTATGTAGGATTTAAAGAAGCATTAACCCTTTTACAGGCATTATCATATGCTGAAGGTTTAAAAGATACCGCATCTGATCAACTTATTGTAGTACGAGGTAAAATTTCTCATCCGAGAGTATTTAGTATTGATATAAGTAAAATATTAACTGGTGAGATATTGGATTTTAGATTACAACCTGATGATATAATCTATATTCCTAAAAGTCGTCTGGCTTCATGGAATAAAATCATTTCATTGATATTACCTTCAATGGAGTCAGTTATTAAAGCAAAATCAATAGGAGGGTTTTAATATGAGTCAATTTATTACACATATAAAAGAAGATCTCCAAAAGTTCAAAGCTTCGGATAAAATGAAATTCAAATTGTTATTCTCTTTACTAAATCCAAGATTTATACCGATGTTCTTAGTAAGACTATCAAATTTATTCTATAGATATAAAATTGGAATTTTATCAAAAATATTTAGCTTATTAAATAACATTCTTTTTGGATGTGATATTGGTAGAGGAGCTGAAATTGATGGTGGTCTTTATATGCCTCACCCTTGTGGTGTTGTTATTGGAGAATATGTAAAAATTGGAAAAAATTTCATTATTCATCAGGGTGTTACTTTGGGGGCAAGAGGGGAAGAACACGAACTTGCAAACCCCATCATTGGTAATGAAGTTGAAATTGGAACCGGTGCAAAAATTTTAGGTGGACTAAAAATAGGTGATTATGCAAGAGTTGGAGCAAATTGTGTGCTGCTGATTGATGTACCTGAAAAAGGTGTTGCTGTAGGAATTCCTGGCAAAGTAATTGCTACAAGAAAGGATGTATAAATAAAATTTATGTGGTCTAATATGAAAAGTAAGATTATTAATATTCCAAGAAGGTATGTAAAAGAAGAGTGGGGCGGGACAGAAACTGTTGTTTTGGAAACATCTAAGGAATTATTAAAAAAAGGATATGATGTAAAAATCTTTACAAGCATGGCCTTATCAAATAAAATCAATGAAAATGTATTTGATATGCCGGTAAATAGATTTTCATATACTTATACCAGACTAGGTTTAAGTAGCAAAAGTAAAACATTGTTAGACAAAAGAGGAGGGGATCTTTATTCCTTACCTTTATTTTTGAAAATTCTATTCAGTAAAAATGTTAAAGTTATCCATCTTCACACAACCGGTAGATTGGGAATGCTCGGTGTAATTGCAGCAAAACTTAAAAAAATTCCTTGTGTGGTAAGTATTCATGGAGGGATTCTAGATATTCCCAAAGAACAAATGGACGAATTGATTAATCCGTCTAAAGGGACTTTTAACTGGGGAAAACCTTTTGATATTATTTTACAAACTAAGAAAGTACTTGATAAAGTTGATGGTATTATTACCGTTGGAGAAAAAGAAAGAGATCTTCTCTCTGAAAAATACCCGGGTAAAAAAATAGTTTTTATCCCAAATGGAGTTGATGAAAATAAATTTATCAATGGATCAAGAGATGATTTTCTAAAGAAATTCGATCTTGAAAAAGATTCGAATATTATTCTTACTGTTGCAAGTTATAATACTCAGAAAAATCAGAAAATATTGATAGAAGCTTTTAAGAAATTAAAAGAAAACAATAATA
>WTAK01000259.1 GCA_013139625.1 Candidatus Delongbacteria bacterium
ATAATAAAAAGGAAGATTAATCAACAAATTGGGACTTCTGAAATTTTCCTATTTTTAAGGCTAGCACAATGAAATAAAAGTACAAAGTCAACCCAATTTAAAAAATATTATAATAACATTCACACTACGAGACCAAATTTCAATATTTCATATTTCTTTTTTCGTTGCAATTATTTCTTTCAAACTATATATTTTCTTTCCTTAAATAAGATGAATAGGAACAGTGATGAGCTATCTGGTTATAGCAAGAAAATACAGACCTTTAAACTTTGAAGATGTGATCGGGCAAGAACATGTTACGACAACTTTGATCAATGCTATCAACAACAATAAAGTTCATCATGCATATATTTTTACAGGACCTAGAGGTGTCGGTAAAACCACAGTATCCAGAATTCTAGCTAAAGCTCTGAATTGTGAAACAGGAATTACTCCAAAGCCTTGTGGTGTTTGTAAGAATTGTAAAGAGATCGACCTAGGAAACAGTCTTGATGTAAAAGAAATTGACGGTGCTTCCAATAGAGGTATCGATGAAATAAGAGACCTTAGAGATGACATTAAATTTGCACCTGCATCATGTAGAAAAAAGATCTATATCATTGATGAAGTTCATATGCTTACTAATCAGGCTTTCAATGCTCTGCTAAAGACTTTGGAAGAACCTCCTGAGCATGCAATATTTATTTTTGCAACAACAGAGATCAATGAAGTTCCTGCAACAATTCTTTCAAGATGCCAAAGACATGACTTCAAAAGAGTATTATCTGAGATAACATCAAAGTCTTTAAAAGATATTTGTGCAGCTGAAGGAGTCGAAATTGATGAAGAATCATTACTTCTTATAGCTAGATCAGGTGACGGTTCTGTTAGAGATTCTCAGTCAGTACTTGATCAAGTAATCGCATATTGTGGTAATAATATTACTATTGACCAAGCTTCTGAAGCCCTTGGAATTCCAAAGATCGATATATACTTTGACCTATTGGACATTGTTAATGAAAAAAACACAGGTAAGTTAATAGAATATATCAACAACATAAGCTCCGATGGGATTAATTTTGTTTCTTACATAAAAAGTCTCTTGGAATTTTTCAGAAATATGCTGGTGATACAAACTACTAGCAATGAAAGCCTGATCGACCTTACAACTGAGAGCATAAATAAGCTTAAAAAATATTGTGCAATTTACAGTGATAAAGATATTCTATTTTTCTTAGATCTTATCAGTAAAAGTAACTCAAAGTTAAAGTCTTCACCTTTTATACGAATAGATTTTGAAATTATCTTATTAAAGATATTACACTATGATCCAGTTTCTAAGATCGAAGATATTTTAAATAAACTTTCTGCTGTTACAGGTAATTTGCCGATTGATATTGGTGAAATAATTTCAAAGATCCCTGAAAAAAAAAACCCTAATGAAGTAGTGGAAGTTCCAGAACCGGTAACTGAAGTTCCTAAGGAAGAAACTAAAATCATTGAGAAAGCTGCTCCTGTACAAGTAGTTCAAAAAGAAACACCAATTCCTACAATAAATATTTCTACAGTTATAATAAAATGGGAAAATTTTGTTAAAAATGTATCTGACAATATGCCTAACATAGGTAATATGCTTTATTACTCTATGCCTGTTGTACTAAATGATAATATACTGGAAATTAAATTTGACCCGAAACATAAGATCCAAAGAAATCTGTGCGAAACAAAAATAAAAGAAATTACAAATGAGTTTAATTCTTTTTTCGAGACAAAAAACACTAAATTAAAGATAAACGAAGAAATCGTAAATGATGATGAGAGAATATTAAAAATAAAAAATAATCAGAAAAAAACTCAGGAAGAAAAAAGAAAAGAGTTACTGGAAATTTCACCTGAGCTAAAATTCCTTTTCGATGATCCATTCAACTGTAAATTTATCGATTAAAATGCTAATACTGGAGTTATAAATGGCAAACATGAACAATATGGATATGAGCTCACTTTTAAAACAAGCTCAAAAAATGCAGGAAGACATGCAAAAATCTCAAGATCAATTAGAAAAAGAAGTTATTGAAGGTTCTGCCGGCGGTGGAATGGTAAAAGTTAAAGTAAGTGGGAAAAAGAAACTTTTATCTATCAAGATAGATCCTACTATTTTAGATCCTGATGATGTTGAAGAACTTGAAGATCTTGTTATGGCTGCCGTTAATCAAGCTATTGATGAAGCAGATAAGCTTTCCGGTGACGAAATGTCTAAAGTTGTTCCTAAATTACCTAATGGATTTAAGATCCCGGGGTTCTAGAAGTGAAAATTTCTCAATCTGAAATATTAGAGAATTTGATAAACAACATATCTAAGCTACCGGGGATTGGCAAAAAGTCAGCTCGAAGAATTGCATATTATCTAATAAATACCCCTGAACAGAATGCTATATCTACAGCTAACTCAATAATTGAAGCTCGAGAAAAACTTGGACTATGCAAAGAATGCTTCAATCTATCTGAGGATTCAATTTGCAACATCTGTACTGACATTTCTAGAAATAAAGAAATTATTCTTGTCATAGAAAACTTCCACGATCTTTATTTATTTGAAAAATTGAATATTCACAAAGGTGTTTATCATGTTTTAGGAGGGTTACTTAATCCTTTAGATGGTATTGGACCGGCTGCATTAAGATTGGATGAACTTTTTAACAGAGTAAAAGAAAATAATATCTCTGAACTTATTATTGGTTTGAATCATTCTATAGAGGGTGATTCCACTTCATTATACATTTCAAACAGACTAAATACGACTGATGTCAAAATTTCACGCTTAGCCAGTGGAATACCGGTCGGTGGTGAGATAGAATATACCGATGAAATAACCTTGAAACAAGCTTTCGAGAATAGAAAATAAAAAATCATTCTAAATTAAAAATCACTCTACTTCATCCTTAAGAACTTTAGTATTTTTCTGTAATTTCTTCAGCTCTTCTAGGATCTCACTCCCCTCAATTATATTCTTTTTAATTAGAACCTGTATTAGTGCTTCAATTGTTACAGTATTTGTTAATGCAAGTTTTTCTACGGAAAGATCTAAACCTGCCTTAGGATTATCTTTTTTCTTGAATGATAACATATAAACTCCTTGGTTGATAAATAAATTTTGTTGAACTTCTTTTCTATCTTATATATATTTTGAATGACCAATATAAAAAAAAGAGTATTCCATGGCAAGAAAATACTTAATATTACTTATAAGCTTTACGTTGTTGGTATCATGCTCTGATATTTTTTCAACCAGAGAACCTGAGGATCCTAACTCTGATGGAGATATTTATATTTCAGAGTCAGTAGATGAATTAGTTAGAAATTTAAAAACATCGTTGCTATCACTTGATAAAATCGCATATGAATCATTACTGGTAGATTCACTAAATACAGACAAATCCTATTCCTTTTCAACTCAAGCAGAAGATATCTCTCAACCAAATATCTTTGATGACTGGGGGATCGATAATGAAAAATTATTTCTCGATGGAATGAAAAGTTCAAGCTCAGCTTTTTCAGATATAAGTTTTTCTTTAAATGATAGTTACGACGAATCTCAAGATTCTTTGAGTATCGAATTAGATTATTCAATGAGTTTTACTGATACTTCTTCGACAGTTTCCATAGTTAAGGGAGTTTTTACATTTGAAATCATAAAGATCGAGGGACATTTCTGGTATATCGAAAACTGGATCGATCAATATTATGCCCTCTCAGTTAATCAACTAAGTTTTAGCAAATTGAAAGAACCGTATATATACTAAATCCCCTCAAGATTTTTTATTGACTTTATACATCGCTTTTTATATATTCAGAAGGTTCAAAAAGGTCGTTATGAACAAATGCTTCCGTAGCTCAGTGGATAGAGCAGTAGTTTCCTAAACTATTGGTCGGAGGTTCGATTCCTCTCGGGAGTACAAAGTAGTACCGAAGGAATCAGACTGAACAGGAAGTGATTCCTCTCGGGAGTACAAAGTAGGTTGTTCCCGGGTAACTATGAAGAAATAAACATAATTGGAGTAATAAAATGGCTATAGACTTTAAAAGACATGCAGAAAATGAAGAAATGGAAAAAACATTTGATTTTTTACAAAAAAACAAAAACATGATATTTACTTTGATCGCCTCAATAGCAGTGATCATCATCTTGGTTAATTTGTATAAATCAAACGAAGTTAAAACAAAAGTAATTGCATCTGACAAACTTTATGAAGTTAATAAAGCTTTTCAAGATAAAGAATATGCTAAAGTTATTGAATTAGGACCTAACTATTTAGAGAAGTATTCAGGTTATGGAGCAGCAGGTGATATTATGATAATAACCGCTCAAGCCTTCATAAGAGAAGGTAAAACAGATGAAGCAATATCTTTACTCGAAAAGAATATGGGATCTAATACTGTTCACGGACCAACCGAATTTGCTGCAAACAATATTCTTGGTGGACTTTACATGGACAAATGGTTTGAAACTAAAGATTCAAAACTTGCCGAAAAAGCTGGCAAATATTATAACAATGCAGCAATTGCAGATAATGGATTTCATAAAAACAAAGGTTTATATTTAGCTGCTAACTCTTACTCAAAAGCGGGAAATACCGCAAAAGCTAAAGAACTATTAAAACCATTATATGAGAATGATAAAGATGTTGATTATCAACTTAAGCAAAAAATCAAATTTTTATACGAAGGTTTAGACTAAACAATGATCGGTGAAATTATTAGGCAAACTTAGGTTTGCCTTTTTTTTTAATTACTTATGAGAAATTATAATAGATCAATATTTAAAAAAAGAGCGATCCTTGAGAAGTTGGATATTAACCCTATTGCGTTAATGATAATTATTTTATCATTAATGTTCTCAATTATTTTTTCTGAAACATTATATTACAATCTAATAATTCTAGGGTTGTTTTTTGCATTTGTAATAACGATAAACCTATTTGATCTACTCTTTATTACACCAATAAAAAAATTCACGATATTTATTCTTTTCTCATTATTATTCATGATCTTTTCTAACTTTGAATTCTTCGATGTTGCCATTTATACAATTAAAATAATAAATTTACTTCTATTGAGTTCATTCTTTAATCAATTTTTAGACTATAGTTACATATTAAACCATTTTGACTTGAATTTAAGTAAGATAAAACCTCTGTTTTTACGAATTTATTCCCGTAAGATATTATATTCATTCATTTTAGGCATAAGATCAGTTTCAGAGTTATTTCAGATCGGCAAAAATATAATAAAGCTTAGGAAGATCAGGGGATTTAAAAAGAGTAATAATTTAAGATCAAAGGTTTCTGAAAATATAGATATCTTGCGAACTCTTTTTATCCAAAGTTTTATTATGGCAAAGAATACCGACCTTTATTTCAGTGGACAAGGATTTTCTTTCGCGGGAC
>WTAK01000094.1 GCA_013139625.1 Candidatus Delongbacteria bacterium
TTCTTAAACATTCTTAAGCGTGATTCAGATTTTGCATTAATATCATTTTTGATAATATCTCTATTACCTTTAACGCTTAGATCAATAGTGATAATTTCTTCAGTTTCATTATCATAAAAATCATACAACCCTGAAACAGGAAGCTCCTCTTCTATCCTATCAAAAATATCAATAGCTACAAGATCATGCTTTTTACTTACGATCTGCAAACCTTTTTCATAGTTTTTATCTGCAAAATCTGAGATCAAAAATGCTATAGACTTTTTCTTTTGGACATTATTGAAAAATATTAATGCTTCTTCTATAGATGTTTTTGAAGAATCAGGTTCAAAGAAAAGCAATTCTCTTATCAACCTAAATACATGACTTCTACCTTTCTGTGGAGGAATAAATTTTTCGATCTTATCACTAAAAAGTATTAATCCCACTTTATCATTGTTCTTCACAGCACTGAAAGCTAATAAAGCTCCTATTTCAGCAGCTATCTCTCTCTTAAAACTTTCTCCGGATCCAAAGTATCCACTGGCCGAAATATCTACTATCAGCATCAATACAAGCTCACGCTCTTCCTCAAAAATTTTAACAAAAGGCTTTCTCATTCTAGCAGTGACATTCCAATCGATATTTCTTATGTCATCGCCGTAAGAATATTCACGAACTTCAGAGAAATTCATACCTCGACCTTTGAAAACGCTGTGATATTCACCACCGAAAAGTTCATTTATGATCTTTCTAGTTTTAATATCGAGGTATCGAACCTTTTTTAATATTTCTTTTTGCTTATCTTTATTTTCCATTTTTATGCTATGGTATATCTATTTGAATTAAATATTTCTTAAATTACGGTATCTCTATTGTATCAAAAATTTTCTTTACTATATCTTCACTTGTGATCTCTTCTGCTTCCGCCTCGTAAGTTACTCCGATTCTATGTCTTAGTACATCCATTCCGATCGTTCTGATATCTTCAGGTGTTACAAATCCTCTTTTCTTCATAAATGCGTGAGCTTTTGATGCTAATACTAAATATATTGAAGCTCTTGGTGAAGCTGCAAATCCAATAAGTGGTTCAAGTTCTTTTAGTCCGTATTTCTCCGGATTCCTAGTAGCATTTACAATATCAATTATATATTTCTCAACCTTCTCATCTATATAGATCTCTTTTACAATTTCCCTTATTCTTTTTATCTCTTCAGCAGTAATAACCGATTTGATATCAACTTTTTTTGATGCGGTAACTCTTCGCATTATTTCTAATTCTTCACTTGGAGTAGGATAAGTTATCTTTATCTTAAACATAAATCTATCTATCTGTGCTTCCGGAAGAGGATATGTTCCTTCCTGCTCAATTGGATTTTGTGTAGCTAATACAAGAAATGGTTCATCAAGGTAAAATGTATTTTCTCCGATAGTAACATGCTTTTCCTGCATAGCTTCTAGCAAAGCAGATTGGACTTTCGCCGGTGATCTATTGATCTCATCTGCTAAGATTATATTCGCAAAGATCGGACCTTTCTTAGTCTCGAATTTATTTTCATTTTGATTATAGATCATTGTTCCTATAAGGTCAGCCGGCAACAGATCCGGTGTAAACTGTAACCTTTGATATTTTACATCTACTGCTTTTGCAAGAGTTTTCACTGTCTCAGTTTTAGCAAGTCCCGGAACACCTTCTAATAAAACATGCCCACCAGTAAATAAGCTAATCAATAATCTATCTACCATATATTTTTGACCTACGATCACTTTACCTATTTCCATTGATAGGATATCAAGAAATTTACTTTCTTTTTCAACCTTTTCTGTTATTTCTCTAATATCACTGTTCATTTTACCACCTGTTTCATTTTTTTTATTGATAGAACTTAAACTATGAATATTTCAATTTTGTTCTGTGAAAAATAAAAAAATAATAGGTATTTATCAAAATATAAATTTAGCTATAATAAGTTCAGTACAATTTAGCTTGATTATACAGATTTTTTTTATTATTCTTTTTTATATTTTATTATGCGCCCAAAGGTGTAATAAAATAGAAACACATCAAATACAGATTTCAACAATGGAGAAGATTATGCGTAATAAACAGACCCTGATATTTATAACTCTAGGAATCATACTTTTCTTTTCAGGTGCATACTCACTTATATATCAAATTGCGTGGGTAAGATTTCTGACACTGCTTCTAGGTTCTACAACAATAGGAATTACAACAGTTGTTGCATTTTTCATGGGTGGTCTAGCCATAGGATCTTGGTTCGCTTCTAAATATCTAATCAACAGTGAAAAACCACTGAAAATATATGCTCTTCTGGAATTTATTATTGCTGTAACAGCTTTTATCAGCCCTCTATTGTTCAAATGGGCATTCTCCAGTCTTCCGGAAATACTACAACAAATCGGAGATGCGAATCTGAGTATCTTAATTCTCCGTATTATATTCAGCGGGATAATTATGCTGATACCTACGATCTGCATGGGGGCTGCTCTGCCTGTTCTTGGGAAATATCTTCAAAAATACACAAAATTGGCAGAACGCAGGATAACGAT
>WTAK01000124.1 GCA_013139625.1 Candidatus Delongbacteria bacterium
ACTGTGCTTGTTATTTTAATCTTATAATCAATACCTGCTACAAGGTCAGTGGGTACAGCATAGGTGTAAGAACCTACATTGGTAAATGAAGTTTCAATTTCAGCGCTAAAAATTCCGCCTTTGTATAGCTCTATTTTTATACTGTCTCCATCAAAATCTTCCCATGTTATCGTTACATTTGTTCCCATTTGTACTACATCTCCACCATTGGGTGATACTAATGTAATATCAGGGTCAGGTGTTGTAGTTGTTCCGTCATCATCACTGCATGAGATAAAAACCATTCCTAAGATCATGAATACCAGAAACAGCATTAAAAAATTCTTGTACATTTTTCACCTCCGTAAAATGTTCTGTATTTGTAGTATATTCAATGATAAAGTAATACAATCACGATGTAAAAACAAGAAAAATCAAAGGAATTAATTAAAAGAAGGTCACAAAATTTGTGACCTTCTCTGTCTCTCCCCTCTATAACCAAAAGCATTGATCTCAATGCCTCAGTTATAGCAACTTATTTCTTCATCTTTACAGATTTCTTCTTATTGTTGCTTTTAAAGTGTTCCATAAAGTTATGAGATGTATAGTTGCTGTATTTATTGAATGAAGTCTTCATTTTGTACCTCCTAGGTTTATAATTTGCTTCTAGTTTAAATCTACCTCTAAATTGTAATCATTACAATGATGGTTGTCATATTTTTTGTTGTTGTTATTATATACTTGGTTATTTATCTTTATATGCTATTAATTAAAGTAGAATCCTATGAAGACCCTAATAACAATATACTTGAAAGATTTGCTGAGGAACAAATATACCACTATGATGGTGATGTTAGTTCCTGTATTGCTTTACCCTATGTTGTATTGGGGGATAACGCAGTTTCTAATGGTTAAGACAGGTTTGACTGATAATCAGGAGATAAATCTATCCTTAGATATTCGATCTGATAAATTCACCTCGATAAAAGACTCGATCGCAACGATCCATAATTTCAAAACCACTGAAACTGCTGATGAGAATTTTAATAAAGAAGGAATTTATCTTATAGTTGATGAAGTGGACTATCTTCCCTATTACACGATACATTTAGATAGTACAAATTCAATACAAAAACAATTCTTTGGCAAACTCAAAGTAAAATTATCAGGCTACTATGATCTTCAATTAGGTGGTAGGATCGATGCCAGTGATTATGATACTGATTATTTCGACACTTTCTGGGTTGTTAGACATAATATTGATGGTGGAGATGAAGCGATGACAAAAATTCTTTCGATTCTCATCCCAATGATGTCAATTATTACTATCATAGCCGGAATCGGTACCGGAGCAGTGGAATTGACAGCCGGGCATACTGAGGACAAAACAACAGAAACCACCCTGACAACTGCATTATCTCGAAAATCAATAATTTTGGCAAAAGTATTTGCTACGAATATATATGGTCTAGTTGCAGGAATTATAAATTTCACATTCCTAACTTTTGTAATTATGCAGATAATCAGTGTACTTATGATGCAATTTACCAACAAAAAATTAGATTTTGATTGGAGCGTGATACTAAATTTAAGAACATTATTACTTTCACTCCTATCATTGGCGATTATTTCATATATGATGTCACTAATCTTTGTAGCTGCTGCAGGATTTGCAAAAACAAGAAAAGAAAGTAATATTCTCATTACTCCATTCTTCATGGCTTTTATGATTATGTCTTATGTAGTTATTATCCCGGCAATTGAACCTAGTTTAGTAATATCCTTAGTACCTGTCCTGAACATAGCTATGGTTATCAAGTTACTAATTGTGAATGATATACAGATAGTATTTTTTACTGAAACAATCTTATTTTCTCTGATCTGGATGTTCTTGCTATACAAATTATTATTACCTTTTATGCTTGAAGAAGAAATCATACTTGGTAATTCAAATACTTCTTTGATAAAACAAATTAAGGGTAGGTTCGCAAAATGGAAGAAAAAATAGTAATAAAGAACCTTACAAAAGAATTCTACGATGAGCAAAGAGGCGCAATTAAGGCAGTAAATGATCTTAGCTTCACAGCCTATGCGGGAGAAATATTCGGACTACTGGGACCTAACGGTGCAGGAAAAACTACTACTTTAAGGATGATGGCAACTTTGATGAAGCCAAATGCCGGAACTATCTCAATAAATGGATTCGATACAGATCAAGATGCTCAGAATGTACGTAAGTCAATGGGATTTCTATCAGCTACTACAGCATTATATCCTAGATTATCTCCAAGAGAAATTATAACTTACTTTGCAAATTTAAATGGATATCCTGAGGAGAACACTAAAGAAAGAGTAGAAGAACTTATAAAACATTTTGGTATTACAAAATATGCCGATACTTTATCTGAAAAATTATCTACAGGTATGAAACAGATAACTTCTATAGCCAGAACTATCGTACATGATCCACCTGTACTTATTTTGGATGAACCAAGCAGTGGACTTGATGTGATCGTAGCTCAAAAGATACATGAACATATCATTGATCTTAAAAATCAGGGAAAAACTATAATATTCTCATCTCATAACATGGGAGAGGTTGAAAAAGTCTGTGACAGAATTGGTGTAATCAACAATGGAAAGCTGCTCACCACAGGTACTCTGGATGAATTGAGAGAGATCACAGGAAAATATTATATGGAAGAAATTTTCATATATTTAGTACAAGAATACGAATCCGTAAAACAAAAGGAATTAGAGACAGCAAATGACTAAGATTAGACTAAAGAAAAAAACATCACCATTAAGATTTATTAAGAACACACCTATTCTTCCTGTAGTTTCCCAGAGAGATGTAAAGGAATTATTAAAACTTTTTGAAGAGCAAAATTTGAAAAATACTTTCTTTGCAGATAATGAAGAAATTGATAAACCTTTGAATAAAAAATAATCTCATGGGGAAATATGACTAAATTTAATAATATCATAAATCTTGAGACAGTGGATTCTACAAATAATTATTTAAAAGATCATTTAACCGAATTTGAAAGCGGAACGGTTCTCTTTTCTACTGAACAAACAAATGGTAGAGGCAGGTTTGATAGATCATGGTTTGGAGAAAAATATAAGTCTATATTCAGTTCATTTTTGATCAAGAACATATCTGAACCCGAAGACGCGCTCAGGTACTCATTTCTATTCTCATTAGGTATAAAAGATCTCCTAAGTCAGTATATTTCTGCTGAAGATATTGTCTTGAAATGGCCTAATGATATATTGATCGGTGATAAAAAAATTACTGGTGTGCTTTCAGAGTTTGCACAGAACTCAGTAATAGTTGGTATCGGTATCAATGTTTTAGAATTTATTCCTGAAGGGAAAATAGAAATGCCGTGGACAACAATTGAAAAAGAAACAGGGTTAAAACTTGATGTTGAAAAATTCAAGTTTGAACTTATTGACCATATCAATAACGCATTTATAAAATATAATGCTGAGGATCCTAAAAACATTACTAGACTTTGGGCAGAAGAAGCTGAAATATTAGGTAAATTTGTCACTGTTAGTCATCAAAATAAGAAAATTTCAGGTACCGTTTTATCAATTGATGATTTAGGAATTCTTAAAATAGCATATGAAAATAACATAATTAATATTTCAACAGGAGATCTTGAATACAATGATTAATTTTGAATTTGCTAAAAATGATATGATAAGAAAGCAATTATATAATAGAGGGATCGGTGATAAAAAAGTACTTGATGCTTTCAAAAAAATAGATCGTCATCTTTTCGTAGGAGAAGATATTATTGACCAAAGCTACGATGATAACGCCTTGCCGATCGGTCATGGACAAACTATTTCTCAGCCATATATCACAGCTTTAATGACTGAATTACTTAATCCCGGGAAAGATGAAGTTATTCTTGAGATCGGTACCGGATCAGGATTTCAGACAGCAATCTTAAGCACTATGGCTAAATTTGTAGTGTCTGTTGAAAAGATCAGAGAGTTATCTGATCTAGCTAAACAAAACATTGCAAAGCTGAACATTGAAAATATTGAAACTTTTGTTGCAGATGGTACTTTAGGATGGAAAGATACTGCCCCATACGATGGAATAATAGTTACTGCAGGTTCTCCTGAAATACCTAAACTTTTACTTGATCAGCTTAAACCCGGTGGCAGAATGATCATTCCGTTAGGAAGAGAAGCTTATCATGTACTT
>WTAK01000374.1 GCA_013139625.1 Candidatus Delongbacteria bacterium
TTTATACTCTGACAGTAATATGTTAGACATTGATATTAAAGTAAGTAAGATTATTATTCTATATTTCATAATATTCTGAATTTCCATTTATTATATATATTGAGTTTCATCATCTAATCCGGCATCAGCAAAACCTTTTTTCCGGAGTAAACAACTATCACAATGACCACAAGCTTTTCCATTTTGTGGGGCATAACATGACAAAGTTTTTGAGTAATCTACATCCAGAGATTTTCCGATTTTTATTATCTCTGATTTTGTTATATCTATCAGAGGTATTTCTATTCTTATTCTCAGCTTTCCTTCCACAGCATCTTTAATAGCCAAATTAGCCATCTTTTCATAAGCCGAGATATACTCAGGTCTACAATCAGGATATCCTGAATAATCTACACTGTTCACCCCTATGAAAATAGATGAACATTGGATTGATTCAGCATAAGCTAAAGCATAACTTAAGAACACAGTATTTCTAGCAGGAACGTAAGTATCAGGTATGACATCAGCAGTCAAGGAATCTTTTTGAACATTCATTTCTGTGTTAGTCAGTGAAGAATTCTGAAAAAATGTAGGATCCAATTTAACTACCTTATGAACTTTAGCTCCGAATTTCTTTGAATTAAATTCAGCTAATTCAAGCTCAACTCTATGCTTTTGCCCGTAATCAAATGAAATAGTATGCACTTCATCAAATTTTGACATAGCTATTGCCAAGCAAGTTGTCGAATCCAAACCACCTGATAAAAGAACTATAGCCTTAGTCACATTTATGTCCTGTCGTACTACTATAGCCTTAGTCATACTTACACCTGCTTTCAATTTTATTACGATGTAAGTATACCTATTTTATTCCATTTTTTCAAGGCAAGAATTTACTTATTAATGCAGAAAAAATTATTCGGCTCTCTTATAATTAATCCATTAAGTTCAAGCATAAGCAATTTACTCATCAAAGTACCAGTATCGATACCTAAATCTTCACTCATTTCATCAATATTCATTTTATTCTTCAGCAGAGTTTTATAAACCTTTTCCTCCATTTTATCAGAGAATTGGATAATATTTTCCTCTACACTTTTCGCTGCCAGAGATAATAAATTTTGAACATGCTCAGGCATTTCATCAATGACATCCTGAGTATTCATGATCAACTTTGCCTGTCCGGTTTTGATCAGATTATTACTGCCTTCGAACTTTTCCTTATATATTAAATTCGGCAGAGCAAATACTTCTCTTCCCTGTTCGAGTCCAAAAGAAGCAGTGATTAAAGACCCTGACTTAATTTTCGCTTCTCCAATTATGACTCCAAGGCTCATTCCACTGATGATCCTGTTCCTGGCTGGAAAAGAATATTTTGTCCCCTCATAACCGATCCTGAATGGAGATAGTACTGCTCCTCCCGTCTCAATTATCTTTCTTCTAGTACCCCGACTGCAAACATTTACTTCCTTATCTATGCCTGATCCAAGAATAGCCACTGTTCTTGCTTTAGCTTCGATAGCTCCTATATGTGCAACTGTATCAGCACCCATAGCAAGTCCACTGATTATTACAAAGCCTGCCGAAGATAACTCTCTGGATATTTTCTTTATGGTTTGAATACCTGTTCTTGATAGGGTTCTTGAGCCTACAATGGCAATTGATCGATCATCTTTGGGTAATATGTCTCCCTGACAGAATAAATATAAGGGTGGGTCAAAAATAGTTTTCAGATTACTTGGATATTCATCGTCATAATATGTAACGATCTTAATATTTCCCAGCTTTTCAGCTGCTTCGAGTTGTTCTTCGTAAACTTTATCGTCGAACGATGTTGCTCTCAGATTTCTCCTGCCGGCTTTACTTATTCCTGCTTTGATAAGCTCTTCATCCGACAAATGTTTACATTCTTCTGCTGTAGCATTCTGATTTAACAATGCTTTCAAAGATACCGGTGTTACGTACTTTACTTCTTCAAGCCTGAAAATGTCTTTTAGTTTGTTTTGCATAGATCTTTCCTAAGTTATTTTACTGTTATTTTAGAAAAGATAATAAAGGCAAAGTGTCATATAGTGACCCTTTGCTCAAAAATCGATATTTTTTTCATTTTTTTTTAATATGGTAACGGTGTGTCTAAAACTTTGATCTTTTCAGCTATCATTAGCTTTAGCTCTTCGAGTCCTTCGTGAGTAAAAGATGAGATACAAATATCAAAAAAGTCCCTATTTATATCTTCTGTAAGTAGATCCGTCTTAGTTAAAACCTTTATAATAGGCTTTTCTTTCATTTTTTCATCATACACAAACAATTCATTTTGAAGAATATTAAAATCTTTCTCAAAATCCTCAGATTCTGTACTGATCATATACACTAAAACTCTTGTTCTTTCAACATGTCTTAAAAATTGATACCCAAGTCCTTTACCGTGGCTAGCACCTTCGATCAATCCCGGAATATCTGCCATCACAAAACTCTTATAATTTCCAAATTTCACAATTCCTAAATTAGGTATTAATGTCGTAAAAGGATAATCAGCTATCTTTGGTCTTGCGTTTGATAAAACTGAAAGTAAAGTTGACTTACCTGCATTAGGATAACCAACAAGCCCAACATCTGCTAAAACCTTTAGCTCTAAATTTACAGAAAGTTCTTCCCCAGGCATACCCGGTTGAGCATACATTGGTGCTTGATTTGTTGAAGACTTGAAATGGAAATTACCTCTACCACCTATTCCGCCGGTAAGAACTTTATATGGAACTGAGTCCTCAGCTACATCAACTAGTATCTTATCAGTTTTGTTATCCTTTACAACAGTGCCTAAAGG
>WTAK01000145.1 GCA_013139625.1 Candidatus Delongbacteria bacterium
GAAAGATAGATCAGCACATACTTACTCCTTGGGATAACTTTGAACAAGGTTGGGCAGCTTATGTAACATTTAATGAGAATTTTTTCATGAGTTCAGCATCTACAGGGGATCCTGAATTTACTATGACAGAGCTTCCAAGATATTTTGGAATAGCGGGTTGTTATTCTCATTTGGTTAAGAAGGAAAATATGATGGTAAAAATGATGCTTGATATACAATATCAGATAAATGATATTGCTTTTGGTGGTGGGCACAAAGATAGTGATATTGATCTTCGTATCCTTTTTGCTTACGATGTAATTAAAGAAGTTCATGCAAGTGCAAATTTTGGATTTAAAGTTAAAGAGCTTGAAATGACAGATGAATTTGGAAACGGAAATTATAATTACTTGGTATTTGGTGCAAATGGGCATTACTATCCATTACCTATATTTGATCTGTATGGTGGATTTGAACTGAATATGGATCTTACAAGTACGGATGCAGAACCTAGTTATAAGTTTGAACTTGGTGGAGCTTTGATGTTCAAGTAAGTTTCATTTGTTAATATATATATAATGTAAGAGCCGATTTTTTAATCGGCTCTTTTTTTATTGACAAAGGGCTTACATTTGTTTAACTTATTCACAAGTTATTAACAAAACGCAATTTTTATGCGTGAGAAGAGGAGAAAAAGAAGTGAAAATAAATAAAAGGAGAACAAAATGAAAAAAGTTGTAATGATTCTTACAGTGCTTTTGTTAAGCATGACAGTATTTGCAGGTGGGATTAGAGTAGCATCAATGGGTGGTGTTTATTCATTGATAGAGTCAACGAACTATGGTGATTTTCCACAGAGACTGCTAACAGGTGGAGAATTAGCTTGTATCGGTGCAAAAGGTGCAACAGGTTCTTGGGGCTTAGTTAGGATGAAGCTTAATAATTTCCTTGAGTTACCAATCCCTATGGCATGGCAAATCAAAGCTGATTTTGACATGATAACTATTGATGATCTGTACGATGATGTAAATATGCCAGGTTTTATACCCGCATTACCTTGGGGTTATGGAGAATCATCACAAAGGATCAATTCTATATTTGCGTTTGGGATAAACAAAGACTTAATCGCAGGTTTGAATATTCAAATGTACTCTAACAGCGCTGATTTTGATGGTGATGTTGCGGGTGATGAAACAATTTATGACCACAGTTTTTGGGGATTAAAAACTGTTTGGGGTGCTACAATGATGCTTGGTGGAGATGATTTTGTAGATTTTGGACTAGTTTTTGATACTTGGAATTGGGATATTTCTAGTACGATAGCTGGTGATGATCAGTATGTAACTAATGAATCTCACTGTGATGGTATAATGAAAATAGGTTTAAATGCTAGGTATTACAAAACTGGTGAAAAAGTTGACTACGCTCCTTACATGAAAGTAGATATGTTTTCTTTCTCAGCAACAAGAGGTGAAGATGAAGATGGAGATGTGCTTACAGCCGAAAGAACAGATACTTATGATGGCACTGCTATGAATTTTACTCTTGGATCTGGAGTACACTATAAGCCTGCTGCTGGAGTTAAGGTTTACAATGAATTTGAATTTAAATATAGTTCAGTAACAACAACGACTGATATAAATGGAAACAAATTAGAAGATTATGAAAATACAATGACTTTATTGCCAACTTATAGATTTGGTGTTGAGTTGCTGAAAGATATTGATCCTAAGATTTGGTGGGGATTTGATAAAGCACAACTTTGGGGTGGATTTAACAAAACTTTCGAAGATATCTGGGGTCAGAACGAAAGACAAGTTGGTGCTGGAGTTGTTACAGACTTAGAAACTGAAGCAACTTGGGAAGCTGTAAATATCACTACTGGTGCTGCGCTTTCAAATGGTAACTTTAAATTTGAATTTACAACGGCTCTTAATAACTTAAGATTCGATGATACGGCATTAAATAATGTTGCAATGGATATGGTTTACTATTTTAGATAGTAGATAAGATAGTCTTAATTTCTAAGGGAGCTTTTGCTCCCTTTTTTTATAAAAAAAACCGTGCATTTCGATACAATTACTTTCGTAATCACTCAATGAACGGTTAAGAGGAGGTAAGGATGAAGAAGATACTTATTATTTCAATATGCTTGATGATAACAAGTATGTTTGGTCAGTTTAAATACGGGTTTGGAGTTGCAGCTGATCTTGGACCTACTTTAGTTGTAGAAGATGTAGAGTTAGTTCCGGGAGTATCTTTGACGATTCCGATTAGAATAGGGGAAAGATTTAAAATTGAACCTGAAATATCGATCATAAGTTACAATCGAACAAATGATACCACGTCGGTTTATAAAAGTATTATAATGCCAGGAATTTCTGTAAGCTATGATCTAAAAACACCTAGCGAAAATACCATTATTTCACCGGGAGTAAAGCTTGGATTAATAGAAGGAACACTGGAAAAGGAAAATTCAGGCACCATAGTCTATACTCAAGTATCAGGTATATTTGTTGCAGGAATACTTGGCGGTGAATATTACTTCTCTAAGAATTATAGCCTAGGAGGAGATTTTCAATTAAGATTTGAGTCAGTTTACATGACAAAAGATCCTGATAAAGAAGATTATCTTACTCAATTCAGTACTAGATCAAGTATTAAATTCAGATACTATTTCAACTAGTATAATAATCTTTGCTTTGATAAGCACAATAGTTTAAATTTACACTGTGAAAAGTATAAGCGAAATAGCAGAGAAAATAACGACTTCAGAAGAAGAGACTGAGTTATTTGCCGAACATCTCTCTGAGATGATACAAGCTGGTGATATTATCTGTTACTTTGGGGAAGTAGGTGCAGGTAAAACTGTGTTTACCAGAGGATTGTGCAAAGGACTCGGAGTTACTGGTTATGTTAATTCTCCAAGTTATATTATTTTGAATCAGTACAAAGGTGAAAAATACAGCATATTTCACTATGATCTCTATAGAATATCTGATGTTGAAGAATTGACAGAAATCGGATTTTACGATTTTGCAGGAAAAGAGGATTCAATTACGTTGATAGAGTGGTCTGAAAAACTTGAGGATGAGTTACCTGAAAGAAGAGTAGAGATCTTTATTGAAGTAATTGATGAAAACAAAAGAAAGTTTAATATTAAAAGGTATAATTAAGTGTTGATCTTAGCTGTAGATACATCAACTGAATTTTGTTCTGTTGCTTTGCTGAAAGATGAAGAATTATTGCAGGAGATCAATGATAAAACGCCATATTCTCATAACAAGAAGCTCTTTAAGAACATAGATACAATACTTAATTCAAATAAAATTGAAATAAATGATATAGACTTGTTGGCAATAGGGTCAGGACCGGGATCATTTACAGGTCTAAGAGTTGGAATGTCCGCATTGAAAGGTTTGTCTCTGGCAAGTAATATAAAACTTCTACCGATAATGTCTATTGATGCAGTAGGACTAGCAGGACTAGTAGAATTAGAAGGATTAGCCGGATTAGAACAATTTCAGGATAGTATTATTACAGTTTTACTCGATGGAAAACAAAAAGATATGTTTAAAGCAACTTACGAATTAAAAGATAGTAAACTTGAAGTAATTTCTGAAATAGTCATTAAAGGATATGATGAATTAGAGGAATTAGAAAATAGATCCATAGGAAATATCCCAAAAGATATAATAAAAATAAAAGATTATTATGATGAATTTTTCCCAAGAGCATACTATATTGGTAAGATAGCTTATCAGAATAGAGATGAAAAAGTTAAAGATCTTGATATAGAACCTCAATATTATAAAAATTTCAAGATCAGTAAAAGTAAAAAAGTACCATTAATTGATCTATAGCAGGATAAAATGCATTTATTTAACATAGGATTTGTATCATTTACACTTGTTGACCTTGCAGATATACTATTGTTTACTGCAATGTTCTACAAATTATTCACTATGTTGAAAGATTCAAGAGCAACAACAATGTTTCTTGGATTGTTTACAGTTGTTTTAATTGGAATTATAGCAGATTTCTTAAATTTAAGTATCATGTCATGGCTATTATCCTCAATTACAACAATATTCTGGTTAG
>WTAK01000429.1 GCA_013139625.1 Candidatus Delongbacteria bacterium
TATGTACGAACAAATGTACAATATTTACCCGGATGCTCATTTAAGTGTTATGTCTGGTTTAGCGTTGACAGCACTCAATGTTGATGATTATACAGGCCCTGCCGGCGGAAGAGGTAATCAACTAGATTTCACAGGAGCTGTTGATGGTTTTATGTTCATGACAGCTGGATTCTATTTAGGTACAGGAGATCTTGGAGTAGCATCAGGAAATACAGATCTTGGTATTTATAATATTGGAAGTATGATCATTGGTGCGCAGGGAGAAACGACAGGTTCCAATTCTATTGATAATGGAAGTAGTGAAGTAGGTATTGCTTTCATACAAGATAAAAGATTTTATGATGAAGACTTTAGTGCAGGTATAGGTTGGGGGTCAGGTCCGGAACAAGATGGTGTTCTTTTGAGAGGACTTAATAATAATTACCGATGGACAGGAGGTATGGCAGGTAAACATGCTGATTTGGATGGAGCATTCAATGATCTTTTTACGAACTAATTTCTATTGGCTGTCTAAAAAAGCGACTTTTAAAGTCGCTTTTTTTTATTTTTATCAATTGTTTTTATTGATTTTATTTGGTATAATGGTTTTACATAGTAATAACTAAAAAAAAGCTTAATAGGGAGAGACTAACAATGAAAAAATTATTCGTTTTAATGGTTGTAATATTTTTTGTATTTCCGTTATTTTCACAAATAAGTGAAAGCAAAGGGTCGGGTGGACCTGATTCATATGGTTATTCTTGGATCGATAGTGACGAAGTTGGTGGTCCAACATTTGATTGGTATGATATTTCAGGTATAGGAACACCATTGACACTTGCAGATAATGAAATATCATCTTCTGTATCATTGGGATTTGATTTTGATTTTTATGGTAGTACTTACAATTCGATAAAAATTTGTTCGAATGGATATATATCATTTACAACTACTTCTACAGGAAATGTACCAACAGCAATACCAGATGTGACTGAACCCAATAATATTATTGCACCTTTTTGGGCTGATCTTGAACCTGATTCTTTCTCTCCGATAGGTAAAGTTTACTATTATTATGATTCAGCGAATGATAGATTTGTAGTACAATATCAGAATTACATAAATGCTATGTTCAATGCACATTCTTTTCAAATAATGCTTTATTCGGGTGGAGATATTCTTTTTCAGTATTCTTCAATTAATAGTCTCCCATCTAATTATACTGTAGGGATTGAGAATGATTTAGGAACAGACGGGTTGCAGGTTGTGAAGGACGTTGCATATTTAAAAAGTGGTTTAGCAATTAAGTTTGCATGTGAATCGCTTGCTGGTATTTATGATATATCGACAAATTCTTTAGACTATGGAAATGTACCTGTTGGAGAAAATTCTAACCAAACATTTATAGTATCAAATCTTGATAGCGTAGAAGTTATGGGAGGACAAATTAATACAATTGACGGATACACAGTAACTGAGGCGATCAAAAACACTAACATGAAGGTGAAAGGGATTGATTCATTGTCTTTTGAGATAAATCCGTTGGATAGCATAGTATTTAATCTATTATTTGAACCTGCAATGTCACAACAATACAACGGGTTTATATCGATTATTACATCAGATGCTTCAAACCTAACTGATAGTATTACTGTTACTGGACAAGGTATAGGTCCTGACATCGATATCTCACAAAACGACTCACTTATAATGAAATCATATTTAGGTAACACCATTATTGATACGTTTAACATATTTAATTATGGACTAAGCGACCTTGATTATTCCATAAGTATTAATTATTACAATAGTTATGTTTACAAAGGTGAGGGAGGCCCTGATTCTTATGGTTATTTTTGGAAAGACAGTGATGAACCATCCGGTCCTACTTATGATTGGTATGATATTAGTTCTATAGGTACAAATATGAACTTAGTATATGCGTCTGCTTCAGGCAATATACCTTTAGGTTTTAGTTTTGAATTTTATGGTATCGAGTATGATTCAGTAAGAGCCTATTCCAATGGTTATTTAAATTTCGATATTTTGGATATTCAATACAATAATACTATGTTACCGGATGCTGCAACTCCAAATGGTTTACTAGCGGGATACTGGTCAGATCTTGATCCAGGTATTCAAGGGGATATTTATTACTTCCAAGATGCTTTAAATGACAGATTTATTGTTCAGTACCAAAGTGTGGTAAATTGGGGTGAAATTACGGAAAATACTTTTCAGATTATTATAAACAGTGATGGAACGATTGAATACCAATATAATACGATAAATAATGTCACGCACCAAACTGTAGGTATCGAGAATGTTGATGGTACTGACGGTACTCAGATTTGCTACAATACACCATTCTTAAAGAATTCTTTTGCAGTTAAAATAATACCTGGTGTCAATTGGTTAAGTGTACTACCCAATAATGGAACCATCGCTTACAACGATTCATTGGAAATAACAGCAACATGTAATAGCACTGGACTAGATGCTAATAAATATTATGCAGATATAACTATAACTTCTAATGATCCAGATACACCAAGCTATGTTATACCTGTTGAATTTGAAGTTGCGATACTTTCTGCTCCGGAAAATGTGATCACTTCAATTGTCGGAAATTCGATTAAATTAGATTGGGATGCTGTTGATGGTGCGACAAGTTATGTTATTTACTCATCTTCAGATCCATATGGTACATTCAATATAGATAGTTCAGGTAGTTTGAGTTCAGAGTCTTGGAGTACAAATGTCACTGAAAATAAAAAGTTTTACTATGTTCTTGCAGTGGATTCAACAAAATAATTTTTCAATTCGAATTTATTTAAAGGCAAACCAAGTGTTTGCCTTTTTTTATTTGAAATATTTTATACGTACCTATTCACTTTTCTATATTATGTATATATATAGATAATAAGATATATATTGTCGTGAAACTTTCTTAAAAACAATTCAACTCACGAAGTGAATATTCTGTAATATGTGTAATAGTAGTGATATATTTAGTTGTATTTTTTTTAACAGTTGTATAAATATCTAAAAAAAAAACTTGACAATATATTTAAAAAAAAGCTAAATTTACACTCGCGTGTGAAATGGTTATTGAAATGATACTTGAATAACGAATATTTCTTTACTTAGACACGAAATAAAAGATGCCTAAAATGATAAAACGATAAAATTAAAATAAATGGAGAATTTGATGGAAAAGAAACTTCAGGAATTAACTGAAAAGATCTATTCCGAAGGTGTTGAGAAAGCTAAGATCGAAGCTGAAACTATTATGAAAGAAGCTAAAGAGAAAGCTGAAAAGGAATTAAGCAACGCCCAAAACGAAGCAAAAAAGATCCTAGAAGATGCAAATAAGAAATCAGATGAGATCAAGAGAAACGGCGAATCTGAAATGAAACTTGCAGCAAAACAAGCTTTAAGCGAAGTGAAGCAAAAGATCACTGACATTATCACTACAGGTGTTATCAGTGAAAATGTTAAGGCTAATATGGATGACAAAGATTTCGTAAAAGGTTTAATTGAATCTTCTATCAAGAGTCTTAGTTCAGAAGGTGCTACAGACTTGGAAGTTATCCTGCCGGATGATAAAAAATCAGAACTTGCGGAATACTTAAAAAGTAATGCTGCTAAATTATTAAAAGGTGAACTTGTCGTGAACTTAAGCAGTGAAATGGCTAACGGATTTAAGATCGGTCCTGCTGACGGAAGTTATAAAATGAGCTTTACTGATGATGATTTCGCAAACTTCTTTAAAAGATATTTAAGACCAAAAACAATTACTTTACTGTTTGCAGGAGAATAGAAATGCCACAAAACTATTATTGTTTAGTAGCAGGTCTTCCAAATATCACGATCGATGATACTAAATTATCTTATGGAGCAGCAGACTTTCTTTCAGATATGGAAGAATATGTTGGTAAAGATAATTTTAAGTATTTCAAATTATTCAAATACAAGATCGACAATGAAAATCTTTTCAAAACTATGATAAAACATTCACATGATTTTATTCAAGGTGGAGTATATTCTCAAGAAGAGATCGATGAAGCCATTGAAGAACCTGTAAATGTTGCTGAATATATTCAAGAATTTATTACTGAATATCACGATGATGAATTTGATAAAGATGTAGATAAAAAAAGGTTAACTCAACTCTACTATGACTTTATCTTGAAAAGTAAGAATGAATTTGTTCGTGAATGGTTTGAAATGGAACTTAACTTCAAGAATATATTTTCAGCATTGAACTGCAGAAAGCATGAATTACCAATTGAAGGTGAACTTATAGAATTTAACCATGTTTCTGAAGCAATTACAAAAAGTAGTTCAAGAGATTTTGGTTTGAGTGCTGAGTATCCATACATTGATCAATTATTATCGATCTTCGAAATAGAAGACTTATTGCAAAGAGAAAAAGCAATAGACATGTTGAAATGGAATTGGCTTGATGAAGGAACATTTTTCAATTATTTCACAGTAGAAAAACTGATATCATATTACATCAAATTGCAAATGATAGAAAGATGGATCAACTTGGATCCTGAAACAGGTAAAGAGATGTTCGAAAAACTTATTAAGGATCTGGAATCAGGTTACGAATTTCCGGAAGATTTCAAAGGAAAAAAATAATTAAAAATAAAAAAGGGTAAAAGATGGCTACAAAAGGAAAAGTAGTAGGGATTATTGCCAATCTTGTTATTGTCGAGGCTGACGGACCCGTTTCTCAGAATGAAATATGCTTTATTAAAATGGATGGCGTTGATTTGATGGCTGAAGTCATCAAGATAATCGGTGTTAAAGCATATACTCAGGTATTTGAAAGTACAAGGGGACTTAAAGTAGGTACTGATGTTGAATTTATGAGCCATATGTTAGAAGTTACATTGGGCCCAGGTATCCTATCGAGAAACTATGATGGACTACAGAATGATCTTGACAAGATGGAAGGTGTTTTCCTGAAAAGAGGGGATTATACTGCTCCTCTAAATGATGATGCAGAATGGGAATTTACTCAGATCGCTAAAGTTGGTAATAAAGTTGAAGCCGGAAGTTGGCTTGGTGAAGTTCTTGAAGGTTGGATGCCTCACAAGATTATGGTACCTTTCAAATTTAAAGGTAATTATACTGTGAAATCTGTTGTTGCAAATGGAACTTATAAAACTAAAGATGTTGTTGCCGTAGTAACTGATGAAAGTGGAAAAGACCATGAAGTGACAATGATGCAGAAATGGCCTGTTAAAGTTCCGATCAAAGCTTATAACAATAAACCAAGACCGTTCAAGATTATGGAAACAGGTGTAAGAACTATAGATACATTAAATCCATTAGCTGAAGGTGGAACTGGTTTTGTTCCTGGACCTTTCGGTGCTGGAAAAACTGTTCTTCAACATGCTGTTTCTCAGCAAGCTGATGCAGATATGATCATCATAACTGCTTGTGGTGAGAGAGCTAACGAGGTTGTTGAGATCTTTACTGAGTTCCCTGAACTTGAAGATCCTAGAACTGGAAGAAAATTGATGGAAAGAACTACAGTTATTTGTAACACTTCAAATATGCCTGTTGCAGCCAGAGAAGCTTCAGTTTATACAGGTATGACAATTGCTGAATATTACAGATCTATGGGTTTGAAAGTATTACTACTTGCAGATTCAACTTCAAGATGGGCACAGGCTTTGAGAGAGATGTCCAACAGAATGGAAGAGCTACCGGGACCAGATGCTTTCCCAATGGATCTACCTGCGATCATTTCAAATTTCTACGCTAGAGCAGGATTTGTTTATCTTAACCAGATGAAAGCTGACGGAAAAGAGGCTGAGTCGGGATCGATTACTTTCCTAGGTACCGTATCACCTGCTGGTGGTAACTTGAAAGAACCTGTGACAGAATCTACAAAGAAAGCCGCAAGATGTTTCTACGCATTAAATCAAGATAGAGCAGATAGTAAAAGATATCCGGCGATAGATCCAATAGACAGTTATTCAAAATATTTGGAATATCCTGAGATTCAGGAATATCTAAAGAAAACAATTTCTGAAGATTGGGTTGAAAATGTTACTATGGTTAAAGATTATTTACTAAGAGGAAAGGAAGCTTCAGAGCAGATCAATATTCTTGGTGATGACGGTGTGCCAATTGATTATCATCTAAGATTTTGGAAAGCTGAAGTAATTGATTTTGTGATCCTTCAACAGGATGCTTATGACTCTATTGATAAATCTTCAACTCTTGAAAGACAGAAATTCATGCTTGATTTGGTACTAAGTGTATATAATACAGAATTTAAATTCGATTCATTTGAGGAAGTTAATCCTTACTTCAAAGCATTGATTAATACTTTCAAGCAGATGAACTATTCAGAATATCAATCTGATAAGTTTAAGAATTACCTAAAAGAAATTGACACTAAAATTAATGAAAGAAAGGCGGTATAATGGAAACGACAGCTTTTCAAAAAATATATACAAAGATCACTCAGATAACTAAAGCAACTTGTTCTTTAAAAGCGACAGGTATTGGTTACGAAGAAATTGCTACTGTGAACGGGCGTTTAGCTCAGGTAGTAAAGATTCAGGGTGACGATGTAACACTTCAGATCTTTTCAGGTACTGAAGGAATTCCAACAAATGCAGAAGTTATTTTCATGGGGAAAGCACCTTCATTAAAAGTTGGAGAAGAATTAGCAGGAAGATTTTTTAACGCATATGGGGAGCCTATTGATGGCGGTCCAAGTGTTGAAGGTAAAGAAGTTGAGATCGGCGGACCATCGGTGAATCCTGTTAGAAGAAAGCAACCTTCGGATATTATTCCTACAGGAATTGCAGGTATTGACTTAAATAATACTCTTGTAACAGGGCAGAAGATACCTTTCTTTGCAGATCCTGATCAACCATTCAACCAAGTAATGGCTGAGGTTGCATTGAGAGCAAAAGCAGACAAGATCATTCTAGGTGGAATGGGATTATCAAATGATGATTATCTTTTCTTCAAGAATGTTTTTGATAATGCGGGTGCATTGGATAGAATTATCAGTTTCATCAATACTACTGAAGATCCTCCTGTAGAGAGACTGCTTATTCCTGATATGGCGCTTACTGCAGCAGAATATTTCGCTCATGAAAAAAATGAAAAGGTTCTAGTTCTTTTAACGGACATGACACTTTATGCAGATGCTTTAAGTATTGTATCTAACCGTATGGATCAGATCCCTTCAAAGGATAGTATGCCGGGTTCACTTTACAGTGATCTTGCAAAGATCTATGAAAAAGCGGTACAATTCCCTGATGGCGGATCAATAACTATTATAGCTGTAACGACTTTATCAGGTGGAGATATTACTCACGCGATACCTGATAATACAGGTTATATTACTGAAGGTCAGTTATTCCTAAGAAGAGATACTGAGATCGGCAAAGTTATTATTGACCCATTCAGAAGTTTATCAAGATTAAAGCAGCTTGTGATCGGTAAGCAAACAAGAGAAGATCATCCTCAGGTTATGAATGCTGCGATCAGAATATTCGCTGATGCTGCAAATGCAAAGACTAAACTTGAAAATGGTTTTGATCTTAATGATTATGATGAAAGAACACTCAAATTTGCAAAAGGTTATTCTCATGATCTACTTGCAATTGATGTGAATGTTGATATTGACAGTATGCTTGATACAGGTTGGAGACTTTTCGGAGAACATTTCGAGAAAGCAGAACTTGGTATCAAAGATGAATTAGTTCAAAAGTATTGGCCTAAGAAATAACCCTGTAAATTAAAACTGAGTATAAAAAATGGCTATAAAATTTCAGTACAATAAAATAGCGCTTCAACAGCTCGATAAGCAATTGAAGATCAGGGTTAGAGCTTTACCGACTATAAAGAATAAGGAAGCAGCTCTTAGAATGGAAGTTAAGAAAGCTAAGAAAAAAGCTAATGAACTTGATTCTAATCTTAATTCAAGCATGAGAACTTACGATAGTATGGTAGGCCTTTGGAACGAATTTGATAAAGAACTCTTATCGGTAGATGACGTTATGTTATCTACAAAAAAGATTGCCGGAGTAAAAGTACCAATTCTTGATGAGATAATCTTCAGTGTGAAAGCGTATAGTCTTTTCGATTCACCGGAATGGTTTCCTGATGGTATTGCAATATTGAAGAATCTTGTAGGTATTGCGATCGAAAGAGAATTATTCTTCGTGAAAACAGGATTACTTGAGCACGCTCGTAGAAAAACAACTCAAAAAGTAAATCTATACGAAAAAGTACAGATCCCGGGATTTGAAGAAGCGATATTAAAGATAAAAAGATTCATGGAAGATGAAGAGAACCTTTCTAAATCTTCACAGAAGATAGTTAAGACTCGTCAGGCAATGGAGGAAGAAGCATGATAGTACCTATGAAAAAATATTCATTCCTGATCTATCACAGAGAATATGCAGAATTCTTGAATGACATTCAGGATATCGGAGTAGTTCATGTGATAGAAAAAACTGATGAAGTTGCTGATGAGATAAGAAATAAGCTTCAATTAATAAAAAGAATTGAGCATACTGTAAAAAACCTCAAGACGAGGGAACAAAAAGCAAAAGAAGTTGATAAAGTATTAGATCCAATGGAATTAATGGAAGATATCGAAAAACTTCATTTGGATATAGATCAAAACACGCAGAAATGCCATGCTTTAAACAAGGAATTACACTCTTTGGAACCTTGGGGAGATTTCTCTTTAGATTCAGTGAAAAAATTAGAAGAAGCAGATATTGATGTTAAATTCTATATTTGCTCTGAAAAGGCTTTTGATGAAGAATGGATGAATAAGTATGCTATTGAGATCATATCCAGAGCAAATAATGTTTATTTTGTTCTTTTTGCTAAGAAAGATGAAGAAATTGATATTAAAGTCGATGAATTCAAATTGCCTGATAGTTCAATATCTGAACTTAAAGTGGATATTCAAAAGATACATGACCATATCGAACTTGATAAAGAGCAATTGGATAAGCATGCGGTAGAAGATATCAGTACATTGGTCAACTTCATGAACGATATAGAGAATAAAAAAGAGTTTGAGCAGATAGAAGTTCAAGCTTCTGATGAGGCCGATGGAAGATTAAAGGTCGTTGAAGGGTGGATCCCTGAAACTCAATCATCTGAAATGACTGGATATCTGGAAAAGAATAGTATTCTATTCCTTGAAGGTGAACCTACAGAAGAAGAAATTGCAAGAGTACCAATAATGATCAAGAATAATTGGTTTGCTGCAATGTTTGAGCCTATTGGCAAACTGTTCTCATTGCCTTCATACACAGAGATAGATCTTACAATGTTCTTTGCACCATTCTTCATGCTGTTCTTTGGATTCTGCTTAGGAGATACAGGTTATGGATTAGTGATCGTACTTGCTATGACTATTCTTAAATTTAAAGTTGATAAAGAATTTAAACCAATGCTGACACTAGGTCAATTCCTAGGTTTAATGACCATGATAATGGGTACTATTGGTGGAACATTCTTCGGAATGGACCTCAAAATTATCGATTGGAAATTCAAAGATATGTTTTTAGACAGTAATGCAATGTTCTGGTTAGCCTTAGGTCTTGGAGTTGTACAGATACTATTTGGAATGATCGTCAAAGCTGCGAATGCAAAAAGACAACATGGCTGGATGTACACAATTTCGACTTTTGGTTGGATGTTACTATTGCTTAGCTTACTAGGTATGAGTGTTTCTGCAATACTTGGTTATTTAGGTATGAGTGAGGAAGCAGTTGCAGCAATAACCTATCTTGAAACTATCGCCGGAGTAGCAGGTAAAACTGCATTAGTCGGTGTTGCAATGATCTTATTATTTAATGATCCGAAAGCAAGTATATTTGTAAGAATAGGAAAAGGTCTTTGGGAGCTATATGATATTACCGGATTATTCGGAGATATCTTAAGTTATATCAGACTATTTGCTTTAGGTGTTTCAAGTGCAATTTTAGGTCTTGTTATAAATAGTATAGCAATGGAATTCTTGAATATACCATATGTCGGATGGATAATCATGATAGTATTCTTGATTATTGGTCATACAGGAAATATCCTGTTATCAGGACTAGGATCTCTAGTACACCCAATGCGTTTAACTTTCGTTGAATTCTATAAGAATGCAGGTTGGACCGGTGGTG
>WTAK01000424.1 GCA_013139625.1 Candidatus Delongbacteria bacterium
ATTTAGCAGCCCACCATATTTATTCTTAGGGCAATTACAATTTTCTAGAATACCATTACTTTTTCCTGTATAAATAAAACTCACACTTTTAGTGTGAGTACAGCTGAAAAATATTAATGATATAAAAAAAAGAAGCAGAATTAAAATCCTGCTTCTTTTAATGAATATGCTATTCAAATTCCTCTTCTTCATCAAGAACAATTTCTCCATCTATCATAATATAAGGAGTAATTTCTATTATTAGATTTGTAATTTTCTTAGTCTTTACTTGATGCTGGAAGAAATAACCTAAGAAAGGAATATCTCCAAGCAATGGCACCTTGTTTACGGTATAAGTGTCATCCTCAAGTAACATACCTGCAATTCTGATTGTTTGACCATCTCTAACTCTAACAGTCGTATTCGCTTTTCTAATTTTAACCCAAGGAATTTCTGAATTAGGACCAACCCAACCAAAGATTGATGATACTTCACATTCTAGTTCAACAGTAATATCATTTTCTTCGTTGATTATAGGCTTAACTTTCAATTTAATCCCAACTTCCTCTTTTTGAACTGATTGCTTACTAGCTCCATCTTGAATAGAAGTAACAGTATAGGGAACAATATCACCAATATGTACATAAGCTTCTTTATTGTTCAGAGTTGCTATTTCCGGTTCCGCTAATATTGTTGCATCATTATCTCTATTCGCAAAATCTAAACTCAGGATATACTCTTGCCCTATTATTCTATGCCATGGATTTGCAAACCCTGCAGTAGTTTCATTTGCAAATGATGGAGAACGACTAAAAAAGTTATACGCTTCTGCTTCAGTATAGTTTCCAATTAAATTCCTCACAGGTCGATTAGTAGGATCATAGCTAAATTCATACGAATTATCTCCAGAGTTATAAGACCAATCTCCATAATCCTGGAATGCACCTTCTTTAATTGTTGTCATGTAATTATTAATTTTTTCCCATTCTATACCATATCTTTCGCCGGATTCATTTCCAACCTCTTTTATCCTTGCTTTGAATAAAACCTGCTGAAGAGGCCTGTCAATTCGAATTAAAACTTTCTCTATCTCTTTTGAAACTTTAGGGCTGGCTTGATAAATTATCCTGTTACCTAAGTCATCAACTTGAACTTTTGTAGAGATATCCGTCAACATTTTCTTTACTGATTTTGCATCAGCGTACTGAAGGTCAAAAACAGATGTGGTCAAACCTATTTCTCTGTTTATTTTATCATCCGATGCTACAATTATCGAATTATCAATAATTTGATAACTTAGATCTGTCGCTCTTACAACAAGGTCCAATGCATCTTTGATAGGAATGTCATTCAAAGTAAGTGTTACTTTTTTGTCAACTGTTTCCGAACTCTGAACTAAGTTAACCCCAGCCCTTTCTGCAAGAGCATCTAAAACCTGAGCTACCGATTGGTCTAGAGCTGTCAAAGAAATTGGCGTTTTGAAATTATCTGAGGTTGTATCATATAGCAACTTGGAACTAAAGGCCAAGCTAATGATAGTTAACATCAGGAACATTCCGATTAATTTCTTCATAATCTGTCTCCTCTATTTAGTAATATATTTTACGACTTACACTATCTGAAATTTTATATAACAACTAACAAATATAACTTATCTTCTTCGTCTTCCACCTTTGTCCTCAGGCTCATCATTGGTCTTCTTCGTATCAGAATTTTGCTTTGTTTCTGATGCTAGAGGAACTAGGTCTTTAGAAACTGAAGTTGCATCTTGATTAGGTTTGAACTTTATCGCTAAGTTAGATTTAAAATGTTCAACATAAACATAACGAGCAGCTACAGCCAAAACCTTACCGGAATACTCTTTACCATATTTCGTACTTCCGGTATTTTTCCTTGATTCTTTATACTTTTGCTTCATAAGAATTCTACCAACAACTAACTTATCACCAACCTTCAACTTCTGGTTTTTACCATCTATGCTAAATGTCGCTTTACCATCAAAGAACATGGAGAATCCAACTTTATCTTTTTTGTATAATTCAATCCCTGTTTTCACCCAGTACGTTGCTACTTTCTTGGCTGCTTCAATTTTTTCAACTACTTTTTTTATTTTCTTTATTTTAAAATTTCCAATATCTCTATTTGCCAATAGTTTGCTTGATCTGAATTTCACGTAAATACTATCTGCTTGCTTGACACTATCAGCACTAGCTTGGTATTTATTTTGACTTGAATCTGTAATTGTGGTACTCATTGTAATCACCTGAACCGCAGTAACGGCAATCGCAATCAAAGAAATTAATATAACAACAATCTGTAATTTTTCGAAATTTTTCATTTTAAATTATTATCCTAATTATAGAAATTTTATATATTCTAATCTAGCTTTAACGTTTAATGGAAGCTTGATTGAAAATGGATCATTTACCTTATCATTCTTATCTTTCTTACTATTAGTTCTTTTCCTAGAACGTGAGTACGTCATTGATTTAATATTTATTAACAATTGATGATTTTCGATAATATTTATGAACCTTATCAAATCAGTATAATTCGTATCAAAATTTACATTAATATAAAAAGTTTCCTTTCTATTTGGCCAATCTTTATTTTTTATAGTTTCTTGCTCTTGACCAATATCATTTTCATCATATTTAATTTTAGATTCTTTGAGAATATCTTCAGTAATTTTTAACAGTTCCGCAATTATTACACCATAACTAACTTCTTTATCAGGGGGTCTTTTGTTGATGTTATACAATTCAACAAGATTCCCGACATTACCCTGAACAGTTGTATCTCTTTTAAACTTTGCATGTCTATCATTATTTTCAATTATCAAATTTTGAGCATTATTTAATGTGTCGGATACAAACATTCCTTTATAAATCAATCCTGATACCGCAACAACAATTGTTATTAGTATGAATAAATATTCTCTTTTCATAATCCCTTGTAATTTGCCTTAGTTATAAGTTAAATATTAACGTTATGTGACTTCTTTGTATTTTTCTTCTTTGCTTTTTTTACTGCAATTTTATTTAGCTTTACCGAATAAGCAAACGACCAATATTGAGTTCCATCACTATTTGTTTCTTTACTTTTCAAATCAGGTCCTTTAATCAATCCAACATCTGACGCCTTGAGAATGTAATTTTCTTCCAATAATAAATCACTGATCCTACTTTTTAATTGATTTATCTCACTCATCAGTTTAGATTTTCTTACTCTAGTTCTAGATATTATATCTAATCTAATATCGGATGCCTCAAAACCAAATTTTTCAATTATCATAGTTGTATCAAGCGAAGCTTCAAATGATTTAAATAAATAAGATAATTGACGACGAGAAGTCTGAACATTATAAACATGATTAATATTTTTATATCCAAAGAAACCTTTGTTCCTAAAATCATTCGTTTGTTTTTCATATTTATTTTTTTCATCCACTGCTTCTTGAAAGCTAGAGTTAACACTTAGTGATTTTAAAAATAATAACCCCAGTAAAATTAATTGAACTGTAACAGACATCATAAAAACTGTAGTGATAAACCGGTTCTTTTTTGATGTTTCTTTTTTTTCTAAATTTATTTTTTGTAAGAAATTGAATTTGTACATACTAATTTATAATCCTAAGTTAAAACTATTTTTTATTCATACCTTAATGCTAGTCCCAAACAAATATATGAAGATTCTTGAGTTTCTCTAGCATAATTCTTTATTCCTTCATCACCTTCAAAGAAACCGGCAACATCCAAAGGCTCGCAGGAGATATCAGTATTCTTTGTAATAAATTGAGAGAATTTATTCATCCCAACTGCTTTTCCGGTTATGTAGATCTTCGTTGGGATCTTATTGTGATTCTGCCCTGAATAATATTGGAAGGTCTTCTGCAATTCTCTTAATAATTGCATCCTGATATATTTTTTGACAGGATAATGCTGATTAAGATTCTCTGTTGTCTCTGATTCAAAAGCTTTGGTAATATAATCGTAAAAATTCCTAGTCTTCAACATTTGATCTGTTTCTTCAGACGAAATATCTCTATTTTTTTGTAGCATTTTTCGAAACTGCGTACTTGTAAAATCAATACTTCTTATATAGAGCTCTTCATTCCCATTTGGGACAATTATTATATTCGAACTATTCTCACCTATATCTATGATGCAAGCTACTGTTCCTAAAGGAGGATTGACAGATTCTTGATAGAGATTGATAAGAGCCATTTTATCAACATCTAAAATTTTACATTCAACACCGGCCGTATGTAAAGTACTCTGCAACCCAAAGAAAACTTTACTATCTACTATTGATGCCAGCACTCTGTGGTCAGTTCCAGTTGTACTTAATATT
>WTAK01000165.1 GCA_013139625.1 Candidatus Delongbacteria bacterium
TTGTCTTTCAAGTCACCTCTGAATAGTCGGCATTCTACGCCAATATTTCGGATCGTGTTCTGTGTTTGAAGTGCTTCTTCTTCTGAGAAATTATAATGCAAAGCAATATCGTAGCCTGATCTTGCTAACTCTATAGCAATTTCAGCCCCGATCCTTTTTGCTGCACCTGTTATTAATGCTGCTTGATTATTTGACATTATTATTTCCCTATTAAGCTCAAGAATTCCGATCTTGTGGCATTTTCATCTCTGAAGGAACCAAGCATGCATGAAGTTGTCATAACTGAATTCTGTTTCTCAACTCCTCTCATCATCATACATAAATGTTGAGCCTCAATAACAACTCCTACTCCTTCTGCATCTGTATATTTCAAAATGGTCTCTGCTATCTGCCTTACCAAATTTTCCTGAATTTGAAGTCTTCTTGAAAACACATCAACGATTCTGGCAACTTTTGATAATCCGAGAACTTTCCCATTCGGAATGTATGCAACATGACATTTTCCTATAAAAGGAAGAATATGATGCTCACACAATGAATAAAGTTCAATATCTTTTACGATGACCATATCATCATTGGAAGTTTCAAATATTGCTCCGTTTACCACCTTGTCAATATCTTCCGTGTATCCTTTCGTAAGAAATCTAAATGCTTTTGCAGCTCTCTCAGGAGTAGTTAATAAACCATCTCTATTCAGGTCTTCTCCGATATCAGTCAATATCCCTTTAAAATGCTCTTCAAGTTTTTTAGTTGTTTCAGGCATAATATTATCCTCGCTCATTGCACGGCACTGAAGTACCGTGTTCCATACTTTAGTGTTGTCTTTTTTTATTTTAGGACAAGGGATTTCAATCCCTTGCATTTCTCAATATGAAAGATAATATAAAATAAGCTCTTGACCAATACATTTTTATTATTGTTATAGCATTAAATATTACTTAACTTTAAATACTAGAACGCTTAGTGTGATTTTAATTGTTACAAATGCTTTCTGTAATAGTAATAAATTTTGAGGTTTATTATGCAAAAGAGTATCTCAGTAAAATGTTTCTACGAACAAACAAAGCCAACACTGAAGCTAAGACCGATGATAAAGAGCTTACTCGGCGGAGATAAAAGAATAACAAAAAGTGGACTAAATAAACCCGGGCTCGCACTTACAGGATATTTTAAAGGGTTTAAATGTGAGTATTTACAAGTGTTTGCACCTACCGAAGTAAATTACATAAACGAAAGAATAAAGAATAATGATATCAAAAATTTTGAAAAATTTTGCAAATACGATATTCCGGGAATTATTTGCCAAGGAAAGAAACGGATTCATCCGGACTTTGTTGCAATGTGTGAAAAAAACAATATTCCTCTATTTAAAACTACCATTTATTTCCATTCACTTTATCATAAAACAATAGAATTTTTAGATAATCGATTTGCTCAATCTACTCAAATACATGGAACTCTTGTTGATGTTTACGGCACCGGACTTTTAATTATGGGTAGAAGTAGCATCGGTAAAAGTGAAATTGCTTTAGACTTGGTGGAAAGAGGTCATAGACTTGTTGCAGATGATGTTGTTACCGTCACAAAGAGAGGTGAGCAGGTTCTAATCGGTACAAATCATGGCGATTATACACCTTTCATGGAAATTCGTGGATTGGGGATCATAAATGTTAAAGAAATGTTTGGAACAAGAGCAATCAGGGTACAAAAAAGGGTTGAGATGGTAATACTTTTGGAAGATTGGAAAGCAGATGGAAATTATGAAAGGGTCGGAGAAGAAGATACTACCATTAAAATACTTGGTGTTGAGCTTCCGAGAGTAAAATTGCCTATCTATCCTGGAAAAAATATTACTGTTATCGCAGAAACTATCGCTCTTAACCTACACTTGAAAGTTTATGGTTATAATGCAGCAAAAGAATTCAATAAACTTCTCATAAGCAAAATGAAAAGACAAAAGAAACTAAATTCATATTTGAGTAAAGACTATGAATAAAATGCTCATCATATCTCATGGCGAACTTGGAAAAGAACTTTTGAATACTGCAAAACAGATCATTGGAAATTTTCCACCTGAGTTTATTTCAGCTATTTCAAATAAAGACCTTTCGCTTTCAGATATTATTGATATAATAACAGACATTACTCTCAAAGACCCGGATAGTTTTTATATACTTGCTACTGATTTTCCTGGTGGAAGTTGTTTTATAGCATCAAAAAAAGTTTCCTCATCCAGCGATAGGATCATTACAATATCCGGTCTAAATATTTCTATGATACTTTCATTCTTAACAAAAAGAAATAGTTATTCAGGTAAGGAGCTTGCAGAAATAATTAAAATAGATGGCAACAGGGCGATTATTTCTTAATTTATGACAAAAAAAAAATTATTCATACTTACTCTGACCATTTTTATTTCACTTTTTTCTCAGATCAAAAATGACTCTATAAAGGTGAAATTATTCCCTTTCCAAAATGGTGAATATCTACACTTTAAGATCAGCTATGGATACATGCTGGCCGGATATGCAACGATCGAAACCAGAGAGAATAAGCACTACAAAGGTAAGGATTGTTTCATTTTCAAAACAACTGCAAAATCCAGAAAAGCATTTAATTGGATCTATAAGGTTAGAGATTGGACGAGATCGTACTTCGATAAAGATTCAATTAGGTCAGTACGGTTTGAAAAACATCTGAGAGAAGGATCATATCATGTAGATATTGAGATAGATTATGATCAGGATAATCACATTGCACAATATTCAAAAAAGAAAAAAGGCAAGAAGGCTAAAAAGAAAGAAATTAAGATACCACCTAATGTTATTGATGCTTTATCCGCTCTATTTTATATCAGGATGCAAGATCTTAAAATAGGTCAAAGTATCCTTATTCCTGCAACGGACAACGCAAAAATTTATAATATCAAAGTTCTTATACTAAGAAAAGAAAGAATTAAAACTAAAGCAGGCAAATTCAATTGTATCGTAGTTGAACCTGTTATGGCAGATGGCGGAGTATTCAAGAAAGATGGCAAAGTGCAAGTTTGGCTTACAGATGACGAGAAAAAAATGCCTGTTAAAATGGAAACAAAACTATTCTTTGGATCTATTGTTGCTGAACTTGATTGGTTCCTTGTTAAATAAATTAATTGGTTTATGGAATTATTTAATAGTAAAATATTGTTCATCGTATTATCCCCCTTGCTTTTACTATTGTCGTTAATATTCTCCTTCATAGTGATCGTACGACATATTTTATATAACTTAGGGATCTTAAGATCGCATAAAGTTTCCGGGAAAGTCATTTCTATTGGAAATATTACAGTGGGTGGAACACGAAAAACACCTACAGTAAGTAGCCTTGTCAAAGAATTAACTTCTGCCGGTAAAATATCCACTGTAATTACAAGAGGCTATAAAAGGGAAAGCAATGATCAATTTGTTGTTCATGATGGGAAAAAATTGTTTGGAAATGTCAAAAATTCCGGTGATGAACCGTTTATAATTGCATCGTCAACAAATACTCCTACAATTTGCAATAGCGATAGGGTCTCTGCAGCTAAATTTGCAATTGAAGAATTCGACTCTGAATTTATCGTTCTAGATGATGCTTTTCAGCACAGAAAAATAAAAAAAGATATTGATATAGTTCTAATCGATGAAAGAAGATTCTTGGGTAATAAATTCCTTTTGCCATTTGGGATGTTAAGAGATCATACATTCAGACTTAATTCTGCTGATATATTGATTTTATCAAAAGTAAGTTTTGTCGATAGTAACTTAAATTCTAGAATAGACTATTTGAAAAAATTCGGTAAAAAGATAATCATCTCAAAGATAATTGCAGATACTATCAAAAATAATAACGAAGAATTAAAACTGGAAAATATCATAGATAATAACCTGTTCTTATTCTGCGGAATAGGTGATCCAAAGAATTTTTATTCCACTTTTAAAGATATGAAAGTCATCGGTCAAAGATCTTTTTCAGATCATTATTCTTATGCGCCTGAAGATATAGAAAATATCCTAGAAACTTCTGCAAAATATATTATTACTACACAAAAAGACTTTGTAAAGTTACCTGATGAACTTCAGAAAAATGATAGAATATTTTATTTAGAACTAAACCTTGAGTTCTATAATAAAAAATTTGAAAAAACTTCTTTACTTGAAACTATTTTCATGGAAATACCTGAATGGCAGAATTAAAATATTTAAAAATATATTCTGCTGAAACTGATATTTGTACACTTTGCGGTACTTGCAGAACAGTATGCCCTGTCTTTTTAGAAGAAGGCATTGAATCATCTTCTACCAGAGGAAGAATTAGCTTGATTAACGGAGTAATAACCGACAAACTTAACATAACAAATGATCTTTCTGAAAAACTGCAAGCTTGTATGAACTGCAGAAAATGTATTGAAGTATGCCCTGCCAATGTTAATTTCACAGATCTTATTATTGCTGCTAAAGCCGATATTCATCTAAACAATAAAAAATACTTTAAAGTTGTTTTTCTGAAATATTTATTCAATTCAAATCCCACTATCAGTAATTTTTCTCACAAATTTTTAAGAACTATCCGTAAGTTTCTGTATAAGAAAAAAACTGATGTTCGTAGTCTAATTGGTAAACTTATTTTTAAACTTCTAAGACTCCCAAGTACATTCATAATACCCGCACTACCTGAGAGATTCTTCTTCGGAATGAAATCTAGGCATGAACTTGTAGGTGAGCAAAAAAAGAGAGTAGCTCTATTCCTGGGTTGTGGTGGCAAATATAATTATCCTCAGAGCTCTGATCATTTAATTAACATATTACGAAAAAGCGGAATCGAAGTACTCATCCCTGCAAATCAAGTATGTTGTGGATCTCCACTGCTTGATAACGGAAATGTTAAGCTTGCAAAGAGCAATGCACTTAAAAACCTAAAAATTTTTAATAATATTCAGGATATTTCTGCAGTTTTAGTACAATGTTCAAGTTGTAGTTATATGCTTAAGCATCAATACAATAATTTTCTGGGGGTTGGTAAATTCAAAACTCCTGTTGTTGATATTATGGAATTTATAAAGAATGAAGATATCGATCTTAGCCCAAGATATACTTCCAAAGTATCTTGCCATGTTATGCTGAGAAATCACAATGATATTAACAAAGACAATTTTATCAATGATACTGTAAGTTCTGTTTATTCTGAAAACTTCATTGGAGATATTTCAGATGATAAATGTTGTGGAGCATCGGAGTTATATAAGACCGGCAATTATGCAACCCGAAAAATAATTACACATAGTTTTCTTGAAAAATATATTAAAAAAGATGTTGGCTATATTGCTTGCACTTCATTCGCTTGTATTCATAAAATAAACGAAGAAGCATCACTGCAAAACAAAGATCTTAAAGCTGTGAGTATTACTGATATTTTTGAAGTTTGATATTTTACTTTAAATTATATAATGATAAAATTTTGGGAATTTTAGTGTCCACGGTCCCTATGATGCCTGCTTCAGTATAAACATCATCTTCTCTTAGACCTATTTTATAAATTGAATGCCCAACATCCCAATTGTTTATAATCGGTTTCTTAAAATCAAGTATTTCTAATGCTAAGGCATCTGCCACCGCAAGGACATTTATAATAAATATAAAATCAGCGGTAAATTTACGATATTCTAATTTCGTATGATTTAAACAAATATATGAGAATATTGAAGGAAGTTCCCATTTATTTATCATCATATACCCTATTTCATTATGGTGAACGATCTCATTAATATTATCTAGATCAATCGACTCATTAATATTAAATACGGTGTTGTTTAATTCTTCATTAAAATATCTGGTTGCAAATACTTCTCCGATATCATGAAATAAAGAATATAAATAAAAATTTTCAGGATTGTGTTTTGTTTTTCTGAATAAATTTATTTTTTCGATAATATCTTTACTGATATTAGCTGCTGTTATTATCTTCTTCAATACTATTGCAGTATTTTCATTTTTATTCAGAGCTAAAATTGAACAAGTATATAAAATATTTCTTAAATTGTTGATACCAAGTTTTTTTATGGTATGAGAAATGTTTTCTTCAAAATTTTCAGATCTTCTTGATTCAGGTATAAAATTCTTAAATATTTCAGAGAATACTTTATTGGAAGTAATGTATGAAATTACTTGACTAAAATCAGTATTTCCGGCTTTTAGATTTTTATTTAATTGGTGTATTTCTTTTGGATAGTTGGGTAACTTATCGATCAATTCAAGTATCTTACTTAAACTAACTATCTCCATATTGATCCTAATAAGTTTATTAAAAGTGTATATAAAAAAGACTTGAATCTGACCCTATGATCAAACTCAAGTCAATACAGTGATCAAGCTATTATTACTTAGCCTTTAAAGTTTCAATCTCTTGTTCTAATTTCTTGATATTATTTTCGATCTCTTTCTTATCGGTCTTAAGCTTCTCGATCTTCTCTTCAGTAGTTTTGATCTTCTCTTTTGATGCTTTTATCTTTGCTTCGATACTTGTAATATCAGTCTCGATCTTAGATATTTTTTCCTCTTGAGCTTTAATCTCTTTATCATAGTCAACTTGTGCGAATACATTTAGAGAAAGTGCAAGAATAAAAATTATTGATAGTACTTTTTTCATTTTGTGCTCCTTTGAAGCTTTTTTTATTATCAGTAGCCAAAATATAAATATTTTAATTCAAAAGTCAAGATAAAATAAAGTTGTAGATATTTGATCCTGACCATATCAGCAGACAGTTTTATCTGTCAAAGCTTGATTCTTTTACTTTTATTTTTAATTCTCTTTTGTCTCCTTGGTCAACAACTACCTGATAGAATTTCTTATTTTCATTCATCGGAATTTCCCATTCAAAAGTATCCCAAACATTTGGACTCCACAATGAATCTACCTGAACAAATTCGCCATAAGGGTCATCTGATGAAAATATTCTAAATAAGTAACTATAATTAGGACCATATTCCCACCAAAGTGCATAAGTTGAATCATTTTTAATTATTGATATATTCGGTGAATAAGGACCCCAATATCCTTCCATAAATATTGAATTACTCGGATCAGATTCTCCCATAGGATTGATGTAATAAGCAGTTATGTAGTATTCATTAAGTCCAACTGGCGGTAACGCATCTATAAAATTAGTTGTCGTGGATGTTCCTATAAGCTGATCATTCCTATAAATATTGTAGTGGTCTAGTCCTTTGCTATCAATATTAAGATCAGAGATCGTTCTCTCTCTCTTATCGATAATTGGTAATTTTTCAACAAGCTCTTTC
>WTAK01000357.1 GCA_013139625.1 Candidatus Delongbacteria bacterium
TAAACCACCACTCCATTTTGTTTGCTCGATCCCGTCTATGTAAAAATATAAATAATCATAATTCGGCTCAGAAGATACTTTCCTATAAAAACTTACACTCCCATTTTCAATAAATTCATATTCTAAAGACATCTTCGAATATTGATTGTCTGAAATAGAACCTGATCTAGATGAGTAACTTCCACTATAAACTTCAATATTATCTGCAACCCAGTCAGTTCCGGACATAATCCATTCATTGTTAGTAAAATCTCCGGTCTCAAAATCTTCGGTCAAACCTGCAATAACAGTAAATTCGTAATTTTTCTGAAATCCCGTTACATTACTAATACTAAGATTAAATTCTACAGATGATGAAATTGGTATTGACGGATCAAAACTACAATTGAAAACAAGATCAACAAAATCACCATTATTCAGAATTTCGACATCAATTGAAGGTTGAATCACCATCGAATAGCCTGTTGTTTGTATAACTTCGGCAGTAAAATCACTAAGATCTGCACTACCGTTATTTTCAACTCTGAAAGTTATATCTTTTGATTCTCCGGGGTTTATCAAATCTGAGTCTATATTATGTGTAACATTTATTGTAGGAGAATTTACTGTAAGATAGAATTTAGAGTTATATGATCTTTTAGTGAAATTATCTGAGATCAAAGTAATAAATTCAATTTTTTCCTGATCAGGAGTATTACTATCAATAGAAAAGGATATACAATCTACAATATTTACAGAGTCACCCATTGCAATATTTCCGAAATTTTCCTCTGAATCTGTGAAAGATATATAAGTACTTTCTGTTGATAAGTGCAAAGATACTTCAGAACTGTTTTCAATTCCAATGTTCTTTAATTCAAACTGACCCAATGCTGTCTCTCCAAAATTATTCGAGCTAATAGAGTAGTCATTGATCTTAATATAAGGCCCGTCAAGAACTATAACCGGTGTAACGAACTGCACAGTTTCAAGATTAAAACCTGATACGGTTATGGTTATATCCCCTTCAGTAAAAGTGTGATCAACACTGACAATCCCTTCAAAATCTGTTAATCCTGTAAAATTGATACCATTCTGATACAGAGTTACTCTTGCTCCTTCCACTGGTTCATCTGCCAACAATACCCTTGTGGTGTAATTTTCTCCAAAAAGAGTTGTATTTGTGCATACTATCGGTTTTGGTGTATCAGTTCTTATCTGCAACGAAGCATCTCCGAAAATAGTCCATGTCTCAATTGTTGCAAGGGTAGCATCATCCAGAGGAGCTTCTGCTAAAGTCAAATGAGCAGCATTAACTGTTAAAGCACCGAATGTAGTTCTTTGTTCAGTCGTGCTTGTACCGGAACCAGGATTGTGTACATAATCATAACCTCCTATCAGAAGATCATAGAAATAATCCTGACCTCTCATTGGTGGTAACCAAGGTTGACTTATTGTTGAAAACCAACCTACAACCGCTCCTCCATTCTCATTTTTCATCCATGCTTCCGCAAAACAATCACTGCCATAAGATAAATGACCAACTAAACAGGCTACAGAGATCACGAATGGTAACTTGCTGCCATTGGTTAAGCTTCTAACACCATAAGTACTGATGGCAGGATTTGACCAAGAGTCATAATTACCATGCCCCGTATAAGTCGCAGTTGATAACCCTGCATTAATATAACTTGAAATCTCAATAACATTATCTCCGTCGGACTGATAGCATGTATTTACTTCAGTGTAGGTCGAAGGAAGCAATTTATTGTTCATTATTATTTCATTATGCTCTTCATCACTTTCTCCATCATCACCCATTCCTGCACCTTCATTGGAAGCCATTACTAATCCTTTTTTATACCATGTACCACCCGATTCAGGATTCTTTTCATAATTTATAGTTTTATTTATCTGAATTGTCAGCTGCTCTTCGCTTTGTACAGAGAATCTACCGATTATAACATCCTGATAATTATCATCCCTTCCTACTACATGACCTAAAACCGGATCTTCACATCCATCAGAAGATGTAACAGAGTAGTACTCAAATCTTGACTTAAGATTTGCCCAATCACCGATTAGCTGAACGTATAGAATATTTGTATTTGCATCGTATGCATTTTTAACAGTTTCAGCAACATCAAGATCTGTACCATTCGTCACTTCAAGGGTATGAACAGTAAAACCTTTTTCTCGTTTCCATCGAATATATGGTTCTAATGCTGTCAAGCCACCGTTCTGATCAGTATAAATGATTAACATTTCACCCATATCACCTATCTCAAGAGATTTTGATTCGTTATAGTTAATGAATAGGGATCTGTATATTGAATTCATTTCTGATTCCACTGTATTTGAGATCCTATTTAATAAATTAATCGAGGGCTCATTATTATATGCTATATTAACTGTTACATTTTTATAAACTCTCAAAATATTTTTCACAGAATTGTACTGAAAAGGTTGCACAACAACACTAGTCCCTCTAATATCTCGAACTATAAACGGATCAACACTATATGATATTTCACCTGGATACCACTCATCTTTAATAGATTCTTGAGACACCTCATAAGGTATAGCATCTATATTTTGGCTTCTTGTTAAAACTCCTCTCGAAGGTAACAAATAGCTCTTCAGAGAAATATCTACGTACTCATTGTAGCTTACATTCACAGTTACATTTCTTCTATCTTCTATCTGAATGGCTTTACTTATATATGGTAATTCCGCATATCCTTTCTTGTTTGTAACGACTTTACCATCAAAATCAATTGCTGAATAAATAATCCCGGCTTTATTAATCTCTTTTAAACTAAATTTTCCCAGATTAAAATCTAACCGCATTTCATCCAATGAAATTCGAGAATACTTCACATCAAATCCCTTTCCTGTTGATGCAAGAGCTAATTGGATCGATACAATTGTTATTAAGATAAAGCTTAGTTTTTTCATAGGGTTCCCGTAGTTGTTTATTTCAGCTTCAAACTAACAGAGTTCACTTTATTTGTCAATGGGAAAAATCATAATATTTACAAATAAAAAAGCCGACTGAATTAGTCGGCTTTTTTCATTAATATTTTATTCTATCTCTACTTCGTTGCGTTAGTTGCCACGATGTAATAGAATAGTTTTGCTTGATCAGCAGGAACTGTATATTGGTTCGTTCCAACGGAAGTAGCTAGTGTAAATGTTCCGTATGGATCATCTGATGAATAAACATCATATCCTGTGGCATCTGCTGCTACATCCCAATCTATCACTAGATCAGAACCAGAGATACTAGTAACAATATTAGAAGGAATACCTGGTACTACTGTACCGCCACCAACTGTAAATTCAACAGCTACAACTTCTGATGGTTCATCAGGGTCATCTGATGTTATTGTGATATCTGCTGTGTATATTCCAAGTGGACATCCAGTTGCATCATAATCAACGACAATAGCATCACTACCTGAAGGAGATACTACATCATTTGTAGTTACTCCACCATCAAGTCTTAACCAATCATAAACTATCAATACCGGTCCTGATAGAACAATATTGTCAAGTGTCTGCCAACCGGTTAGACCTTGAGATCTAGTAACATTAGCTATGAATCTTAATTGAACAGCGGTATTAGGAATTGCGATATGCTCACTTCCATTTGCAGTTGAAGTTCCATTATAAACTTGAGTCCATATAGAACCATTTGACCATTCAACTTGGAAGTAACCAGCAGTTCTAACTAAATTAGCGTGATCAAAATCAAGGAATAAATCAGTTGCAACTGATGCATCAAATACAGTAGAAGTCAAAGTAGAAAGACTTTGAATTGTTACTGAAGCTTCCCCACTAACAACTGTCCAATTACCAACATTACCATAAACTAATCCTGACTCAAAATCATTAGATTCAACGATAACGTCAGCTTTCATACCTGGCCAACTCACATAATTATAAGTGGCATTGTATGTTAAATTTGCAAGACCAGTATTTTCAACATCAAGGGTTCCTTGAGTTGTAGCTTCAGGTGCTGCTGTTGCAGATATATTTGCAACTACATTAATATCTGGTAAAGCTCCAGCTCCTGTTACAGCAATATACTCTGTTGAGTGGTTTGTATCAGTTGAAGTAATAGTAATATTACCATTATAGCTTGTTTGAGCTGTTGGCGCAAATACAAGATCAAAAGTTTTACTATCATTCGGGGCAACTGAATAACTTAAAGTATTCTTTGCCGCTAATGCCACAGTATAGCCAGTAATGGTCGTTATATCACCCATCAAATACTCTGAATTGTGAGAATTTGAAATAGTAAACTGTATGGTAGAACTTCCACCAACTGTTACATTTCCATAATTCATATTAGATTGGTTTACAGAATAAGTTCCACCAGTATCACCAGTACAAAGCACATCTTCGAAATATGGTTGTTTGAATTGAGCTGTAATTACAAGCTTACCTGTGTCTCCAACTGTATAAGCTGAAATAGAAATAGCAGCTACTCCTGAAGAATTCGCTTGAGCTGCACCGTGAAGAACACCAGCTTGATCACCCATTGCAACATAAGCAAAAGGTGTTGTATTTACAGTATAAGTTGTAGCTCCCGGTGCAATTACACCATCATGAGCTGCTGACATTGTACTTGGGATACCAAAATATATCATAACTGATGGATCACCCATTAAATGATATGATGACCAATAATCATCAGTAAAACCAGTATTTAATTGCTCTACAGCCATTAGTCCAACATGTTTTGTAGCAGCCTGAGAAGAATAACCCAGTGCCATAACTCCGTCATACATTCCGGGGTTAGAAGTATCAAGTGGTGGTGGATGTTCATCTATTGCAGCAACACCAACTCCCATTGCAAGATCTTCATCCCAATAAGTTGACATTGAAGCTCCGATATAACCAATAGCTCCACCATCAGCTTGTTTAAGAAGATTCTCACCGAAGCAATAATCGTCTCCACCATAAGTAGATGCATAATCAGAATTATTTGTAAATGAATTTGTCAAACAGCAATTTCCAACGATTAAAGGATATTTACCCACATTGCCAAAGTTTGCAACATCATTAGTTTTTCCAATGTCATTTGCTCCATATAGTTCAGGATCTTGAAATCCTGTATCACAACCATGTGCTGTATAGTTATAGAAATTAACACCGTTTGAAATTGACGTTACGATCTCT
>WTAK01000389.1 GCA_013139625.1 Candidatus Delongbacteria bacterium
GAGTTTTTACTACATTGCTCATAGACTCAACAACAGCTATGAAAGTTATTGACGAAGATCTCATAGATGCAGTTTCTCTTACGGGAAGTAATGCTGCGGGAGAGAAGGTTGGTGAGTTAGCAGGGAAGAGGATAAAACCAATGGTTCTTGAACTTGGCGGATCTGATCCGTTCATAGTACTTGAAGATGCCGATATTGATAAAGCTGTAAAAGCGGCAGTATTCTCCAGAACTCTCAACAGTGGACAGAGCTGTATTGCTGCTAAAAGATTTATTGTAATGAAGTCAGTCGCAGAAGAATTTTCTGAAAAATTCGGTAATGCAATGGCAGAACTTAAAACGGGAGATCCTTTGGAAGAGGCTACTGATATAGCTCCTCTAGCCCGACCTGAGTTCGTTGAAGAACTTTCTTCTCAGCTTGAGGATGCCGTTTCTAAAGGAGGAAAAGTAAAATACGGAGATGATATACCTGAGAAAGGATTTTTCTTTAGAGCCTGTTCCGTGATAAATACTACTGAAGATATGGAAATAATTAAGAACGAAGTATTTGGACCTATTGCTCCTATCATAACTGTTACAAGTGATGATGAAGCTATAAGAATTGCAAATAAAACAGAATATGGACTTGGTGCAGCAATATTTTCAAAGGATATCAAAAGAGCAGAAAAACTTGCAAGAAAGATACAATCAGGAACAGTTGCTATAAATGACTTTGTAAAGTCAGATCCAAGACTACCTTTCGGTGGCGTAAAGAAATCAGGTGTCGGTAGAGAACTTTCTGAGATCGGGATAAAAGAATTTGTAAATAAAAAAACTATAGTTGTGAAGGAGAGATAATGAAAGCGTTTATTTATACAGGTAAAGAATTTAAGCTTATCGAAAAAGAAACTCCTAAATCTACAGGTCGAGATATACTCGTAAACATCAAAGCTATATCAGTAAATCCGATTGATACAAAGATAAGAAAATCTCTAGAAGGTTCTGATTCATCCAAGATACTCGGATGGGACGCATCCGGTATTGTTGAAACTATTGGAGAGAATGTAGAGAACTTCAAGGTAGGAGATGAAGTATTCTATGCCGGAGATATTACCCGAGATGGTTCTTATGCTACTCATCAATTGGTCGATGAGAGAATAGTAGGGAAGAAGCCAAGTAATCTCACTCCCGAAGAATCAGCTGCAATGCCGTTGACATCGATAGCTGCATGGGAAGCATTATTTGATAGATTATCAATTTCTCCGGAAAAAGATAAGGGTAAAAAAATATTGATAATCGGCGGTGCAGGAGGGGTTGGTTCGATAGCAATTCAACTTGCTAAAAAAGTGGCAGGACTCAAGGTAATTGCAACTGCTTCAAGGGAAGAGTCTAAGAACTGGTGTAGATCATTAGGCGCAGATGGTGTTTTAGATCATAGAAAAGATCTGAAAGAAGAAATGGAAGCGTTGAAAATCAACAATTTCGATTATATTCTCTGCTTAAATAATACAGATTATTATTTCGAAACGATGGCTGATACAATCGCTCCTCAAGGAAAAATATGCAGCTTGGTTTCTACAGAAAAAGAACACAATCTTGATATTTTAAAGAAAAAAAGTGTAAGTTTCTCATGGGAATTTATGTTTACAAGATCAATGTTTAATACTGAAGATATTATAGAGCAAAGCAAACTTTTAAACAAAATATCAAAGCTACTCGATGCAGGAGATATCAAAACAACACTGACAATGAATTTAGGTGAAATAAGAATAGAAAATATCAAAAAAGCTCATGATTTATTAGAAAATGGCAGAAATATCGGAAAGATAGTTCTAAGATCTTCTTAATTCGATATTATTTTTAGGTAGAGATTTTTAATATTTATTAGTATTTTACAAAGTCATGCTAGACAATTAATAGCATATTTTGTTGTTTGTATGTGATTTATATCACTGACATTGATAAAATATAGTAGTTATATTAAGTTGAAATAGAAAAAAAAGAGACAAAAAATAAGGGTGAATCATAACACAAAACAAACGGAGGGGAAATGAAAAAACTAATGACAGTGCTTCTGGGTATTTTACTAGCGGCGAATGTTACAAATGCAGCTCTAACGAGCAATGGTGAGATCGCAGCGAACATAGCTTTAACTACAGCTATTACAGTAGCAGCTTATCCAACAAACACAGCAACTGGAGCACCAGCACTTGTAATAGCAGGTAATGCTTTAAACGTTGATGTTGTTACAGGAATCGTAATCGATGATAACAGTATCGCTGGGTGGACTTTAGACGTTGTTCCAACAACTGGAGTTCTTACTAATGCAACAAATGGTGCAACAATGGCTTACGATTTAACTATGGTTAACATAGGTGGAACATTAGGTACTGCTCTTACATTGAATGCTTCTTCACCTTTAGCATTAGGTGCTGCTGCTATTACAGCTACAGGTACTGCGACTGCTGCAACTGTTGCTTACAGCTTTGATCTAAATATGGATGTAGCAAACACAGAAACAGCAAACAAATTATCTGGCGATTATGTAGATACTATTACTCTTACGATCGCTTCAAACGACTAATATTTTACCTTTGTGTGAAATGTTAAGATGAAAATGAGTGGGGTCGAATCCTATTTGATCCCACTTTTAATAAAAATGTAACAAAAATAAACTATTAAATCGTGAGTAATAACTTTAAATAAACGAAGCAAAATATATATGACATCTAAATTCGCACAAAATAAACTATTTTTTATTCTAATACTACTTGTAGTATCTGGAATCTATGCTCAGGGTACAGCTCTTAAAGTTGCAGGTTATCCTACTAGTTTAACTACAGGCATTCCAATCTCGATCAGTAGTGGAATAGGTGCAACAACAATTGCTGCTGTTACAGGTATCCAAATAAGTGATCGTAGTACGAATGGATGGACATTAACTATAACATCAGCCAACGGCACTTCTACACAACCCAGATTACAACACGAGATAAATGGTACTACAATAGATTATTATCTGGAAATTAACAATGTTACAGGTACTTTGGCACCGGGATTAACTTTAGATCCTCCAGTAAATACAACATTGATATTCAATGCAAATAGTACGTTGATATCGCCATTAGGCACATCAGCAGGTAGAACAAATAAGTTTATGTTTGACCTCAGAATTAGTATTGCTAATGCTGCTACGGTAGGTAAGCTAGCTGGAAATTATGTAGATCAATTAACTTTGGTACTTGCATCGGATGATTAAAACTTCTTTAGGAAATTTAGAATGAAAATTATAAAATTTACAATATTATTTATATTATCAATAATGGTCGTATTGAATGCCTATACTTTTGGCCCTTCGGTAGTATCATTAACAACTTCAGGTAATTCATCAAGTTTTTTATATACAATTTCAAATAATGAAAATAGACCGATACCGATCGATATCAGTATTTTGAAATTTTCAAAAGATATCAATGGCAACCCTATTCAAGGTGAAGAGGTTCTGGACGAATTTGTGATTTATCCTGCTCAATTTATTTTAAGGAAGAATGAGGAAAGATCCATTCAAGT
>WTAK01000402.1 GCA_013139625.1 Candidatus Delongbacteria bacterium
TTCTTCTCTGTTTTCAGAGATTCAATTATCTTATCCTGTAGCCAGTTCGTGTCCTGAAATTCATCGACTAATATGTGCTTAAATTGATCCTTGAGTTCTTTTAAAACCATGTTATCTTTAAGTAATTCTAGGAAGATCAGATGAAGATCGTTCTGTTCAATAAGTCCATTCAATTTTTTATATTCGATAATATGATCTGTCAGAGCGAAGATTATATTCACAATCGCTTTTTTTATAGTCCATTCATATTTCGACAGGTCAAAGTTGGTAGAGCCTTCATTGATCAGCTTATACAGAGATAGCTTTTTCATACTATTAACAACTTCTTTTACCTCGGAGAACAACTTACCGCTAATATCTCGAAGAAAATTAAACTTCTCTCCATTCAAAACTTTAGAATGTGCAATTTTCAGCTTAGATATTTTAGTTTCATCTTCTGTGGAATTTATATGCTGTTCAAGTAATAGTAGAACTCTTTTCTTATGTTCTGAATATTCTTCTCCCCACTCCTCGAAAATATCTTTTTCTTCTTGCAAATAATCATCCAATGGCTTGATCCATTTCTCAGCCGATAACTCTTTTCCACTGAGTCTCATTTCATTCATAAGATTTTTTAAGTCAGGTATAAAACCACCTTGATTATCACCTGAATAAATAAGATGTTTCTTCAATAACCATTTTTCAAATATTTCTATTTCTTCGGTTGTAAATTTACCGTTGAAAATATCTTTGAAGCCTGTTTCATATTCTTTCTTCAGAAACTTTGTTATTTCAGAATCTATTTTGAAATCTTCTGAAATACTTTGGTTTATATCATAGTCTGTAAGATTGCTACTGAATGAACCGTATTTAGTTATGAAAAGATTGCAGAATGAATGAAATGTAGATATTAGATTTTTTTCAAAGAACTTTTCTCTGACTTTTATGAGTTTTCTAATGATCTTCTCGTCAACTATATAATTACTCAGGTCTTTACCTTGATCAATAGTTACAAATATTTTACTTTCGATAACATCGTTCAGCTTCGAATATATTCTATTTTGCATCTCCCCTGCAGCCTTATTTGTAAATGTAATACAAACTATATTTTCAATATCAGTATCATATTCATCTATCAACAATCGAACATATTTTGAAGAAAGAACTTCCGTTTTTCCTGCACCTGCACCGGCTGAAATTATTACATCATTATTTGATCTGACAGCCTTATCTTTATCTCCATCGAAAAGAATGAAATTTTTAGTATCAGCCTTTTCTTTCGCTTTTTTTTTCTTGAACTTGAATATTTCAGCCGTATTGATAAAATTAGTATTCTCATTCATATCAGGAGGTAAAACAAACTTTGATTGTTCATTTTTTGGGCAAGAAGAACCCAGTTCGCAATATTGACAGTTTGAATTTGAAATAGGATAGAATTTCTTTTGGTCATTCAACCTTACTTGTAATTGGTTGAGGAACTCATCCCAACTTTGCTCTCTGCAAGAAAGTACATAAGGTCTCTTCGGTGAAATATAATACGGATCAACATGCAAACTTATCATGTATTTCTTATAGCTATCATCTAAAATAGTACAATCCTTGTTATACCCATCATTCTTTACATCAAAATTCACCAATCCATGTTCTCTTATCCACCTTTCTATTGCTTCTTTGTAGATTAATACTTGAACTTTTTGATACGATGATAATTCATCTTCATAATCTTGAAATTTCTTAGTTGATTTTATATCGTACAATCTTGTTTCATTCTCAAAGTCAACGTATAGAAAATCAATATAGCCTTGCTTTATAACTATCTTTGGATCTTCTGAGATAATCATATTATCAAATTTTACTTCTGTGACAAAAGTTCTTGTTACATATTCCGGAGTCGGACCCAATTCCAGAATGAATCTTATCAGAAAACCAACTGCTTCATATAACTTTTGTTCAATGCTATGATCAGAATACGGATCGTTCTGCAATTGCTCTGTTTTATAATCAGCTATTTTCTTGTCAATTCCTGCATCATCAAGCTTAGATTTCAGTAGGTCAAAAGATAATTTCAGATCAAAATCACCAATAGCACCCGTAAAACAATATTCTGTAAATAAATTTAGCTTACTTTCAACGATAGACCCTTTGCTTTTACTCATAAAATTCTCTGACAAGGCATTAAATTCCATCTCTGTTAAAAGACCTTTACCTTTGTAAAAATTTATCAGTTCTTCAGTTACACTGTGCAGAAGATTTCCATAGGTAAATGGTCGCTGTGATTCTATTGCATCATAGCCATTGTTTAAATCATGAACGAACTTTGCAGGACATGACATAAAGCTTTCTATCTTAGAAGCGGAACTTAAATATTTCTCTATTTCTCCTTCCTTGAGATCTATTGCAAATTCATTATTAACAAGATTATCCTTCTCAATCATCACTGGGATATTCTTTAATATATTTTCATCGTCTTTAACATCATTGATGGTCAAATTAAATGAAATATCTTTCAATCTTGGGTCTGAATTCAGACCATGAATATCTCCGGCTATCTTGATGTCCATCTTTTTCTTCGGGAATTGTGACAGTATTTTATTCAAGTATGTTGATACAATTATATCATCTCCCCATAGGGGAAGGATGAAAGCTATTTTCTTTGTTTTCCCTGAAATAAATGTTCTAAAATTCTCTAGCAGTGCTGTGTCTTGATCCACACCATATAATTCTTGATGAAACGTCTTATAGCTATCTTTATTCAATATATTTATCGTACTGGAACTCTTTAGAAATACACCTTCGATCAGATCTGTAAAGATTATAAATTTACCATCCGGTAGAGGTTCGTTCATCATAGAAATATTTATTCCACTCTGTTCTCTATACGGTCTCACTCTTTTTGTTTTAGAACTTATCAGATATAAATATTCTATCATTTCACTGAGTAATAACTTTTCTCCGAATATCTTTAGCAAAGTTGGTTTGAATTGGAAAACATCATAATCGATTTTCAGACTTAAGATATCTTTTATATTCTTTATCAAACCATAAAGCCTGGTCAATCCTTTCTCTGTTTCATATTCAGCATCTTTAACTTTTATCGACCTGATGAATTCTTTAAATACGGTTTCTTTAGATCTATTGC
>WTAK01000033.1 GCA_013139625.1 Candidatus Delongbacteria bacterium
GGTATGGAACAACTGCTGATGGAGGATCTGGTGCAAATATGAGTGTCTCAGCTACGGCATTGCAGGAACATTGGTATTACAACACTACATATACTACTGTTGGTTCTGTAGCAGATCCGGCTCAGGATGCTTCAATTATTCAAGCTGAACTTGATGCAAGAAGACCTTGGTGGTGGGCTGGAGGAGTTCACTCATTTATACTTGATGGATATACTGATGATTACTGGTATCATTTTAACTGGGGATGGGCTGGAGATCAAGACGGTTGGTTCCAAATCATATTCTTAGTACCTGTTCATATAGGCGGAGATTATACTTCCTCTCAATATAGAATTTCGTGTGTTCCCGATACTGATATATTTGGTATTAACTGGCCAGTACCAGAGAATTTTACGGGGCAAGTTTTAAATGATGAAGATGTTGAACTAACTTGGACCGCTCCTGTAGGTGACAACCAAGATAGCTATAATATATGGAAAACAATAAATGGTGCAAGTGCAGTTCTTTTAGCAAATACGGCAAATACTTTTTTCTCAGATCTGAATCAAGTGACAGGAGATTATTCTTATTATGTAACTGCTGTTTATAGTGATGGAGAGTCACATAATACTGATTCATACAGCGTTGATATACAAGAATCAATAGCATATCCTGTAGCGGATAATTTATCTGCTACACCAGTCGGAAGAACAAGTATAGATCTTGAATGGACTATCCCATTTACCGGCATTATTTTCTTTGAAGAGGATTTTGAAGCTGGTATGATCTCTACTGATTGGGTGCAAAAGACTTCAGAAAATCTAAAAGGAGATTCAAAACCAGTTCGTCAATTCTTTTATGAAGATGATCTTGATGAAATAAGATTATTAGATCGTGATTCTGCACCACATATTGTGACTCATGGGTATTATGCATGTATCTTTAGCGCAGATGCGGAAAGAAATCTATGGTTATTCTCTCCGGAATTTACTTTTAATACTACATCTCTAATAAATTTTTGGACAAGATTTAAATATGGTGGTGATATTGGAGATGAAAATGTAATATTCAATATTGTTGCTTACAATGGGGATTTTACTGAGGAAAACGGAGCAACTTATGATGTGATAGGAAGATGGGACAGCTCAGTTGATCCTGAAAATGATTGGGAAAGTGAGTGGGAAGTTAGTCTTGCAACTCTTGATGGTCAGACTAAGAGAGTTGGTTTTATGGTCGAAGCGAATGCAAACGATTATTATACTTTTGCTATTGATGATATTGTAATCGGATCAACCTCTGGAGGTATTCCTGATGATCCGACAGGTTATGAAGTTTATAGAAATAATATTTTAGCAACAACCATAAATAATCCCGAAGCAACTTTCTGGGCAGATCTTGGTTTTGCTGATGGAGATAATGAATACTTTATAAGAGTATTATATCCTACCGGACATTCTATTCCATCTGAAGAAGTAAGTGTTTTTATGGATGCAAATCTGAAACCTGATTATCTAACTGGAATTTTTAATGGTGCAGAAGTAGATCTTAGCTGGTATATGCCTTACGGAACACCTAGCCACTGGTCAGCATATATTGATCCTCAGAATTGTACAACAACCGTAGATTACTTAGATGATACTGATTGTGCGAGAAGAAGAGTAGAATTTAGAGCTGAAGATCTGGGTCTTTATTATCCTGTTACGATAGATTCGATAGCAGCAGGATTTTATGAATGGGAGGATGAAGCATGGAATAGTGATACTTTCATAATTCGACTATGGGATGGGCATCCTTCAGATGGTTCAGGTACATTGCTATGGGAAAGTGGTACTTTAACAGCAACTTCTGGAGAGATATACTCAGTTGCTTTGGATATGCCATATGCTCTGAATAACGAATGGAATGTTGAAGTAGAAGCTTTAGACGGAACAACCGGTCATCCTTCTACTCTTGCTGGTCCTTCAACGTCAGGTATTAACAGTTATTTTTTCTACACTCTGGAAGATTCGTATAATTATTATGTATCTTCTGGTGGTTTACCATTAACTTACTGCATGCTTGCTTATGTTATAGGTGGAGATCCTGATCCGATAGTTAAATCAGGTTGGACTGCAAAAAAAGATCTAGTAGAAAAATTACCTATGATCGATAATAGAATAAGAGAAATAACTGATCTAGAGATTAATGGAAAAGGATTAGATTGCTATAATATCTACAGAAATGATGCATTGATCGGAACAACAACAACAACAAATTATACAGATAATCCAACTTACGGTACTTATTATTATAAGGTAACAGCTCTCTATGCAAATCCATTTGGAGAATCAACTCCGAGTAATGAAATATGTATATATCCACCACCAGGTCCGGATCCATTTTACACAAGTGTTGAGCTAGAGATAACAGGTTCGTTAATAACGATAACTTGGGAATCACTAGCAGAAGCAACGGGTTATAATGTATATTCTTCATCAGATCCTTATGGAACTTTTACTTTGGTAGGTTCAACTTCAGAATTATTCTTTGATACAACTGTTTTTGGAGATAAAAGGTTCTATTACGTTGTTGGAACAATTGATAGGAAAGAACCATTGAAAGAAATTAAGGTAAGAAATTCAAATATGAAATAGGTATAACCATGAAAAGCATATTTACGATAATATTAGTGCTGAGTATCTCACTCTCTGCTGCATTTGTTGACAAAAAGAGAGCTCAAAAAGTAGCAGAGAACTTTTACAAGAATCGTTGTCCTGAAGTGTCAGCCAAAATAGGTGCAAATGTTATAAAGATTTATGAAAACATATATATGGGAGAGGTCACAAGATATACTGTAGAGTTTGAAAAGGGTTTTGTAATAGTAACATCAAATGATCAATTAAGACCTATTTTGGGATATTCAGATCATGGAACTGTTCCTGATCTTGGTAAACTTGGAGGAGAGAATTTTAAAGAATGGTTTGAAAATTATGACAAACAGCTTTATTGTGCAGTAACTACAAAATATGTGGATGAAGATGCCGTACAAGAATGGAAAGATATAGAGAATAATGTATTTCCCAAAATTGGTAATATTGTCGTTGACAAACTTATAGAATCAAAATGGTGTCAACTTTATCCTTGGAATGATCAATGTCCTGAAAAAGACAATACTTGGACTTATGCTGGAAGTGTGGCTACAGCAATGGCTCAGATCTTAAAATATCATCAATTTCCTCCATTCGGTCAGGGATCAGTCTCATATGCATGGAATGACACAACATTATCTGCCAATTTTTCATCTTCTTCTTTCGATTATGATATGATGAAAAATGAGGTCATTTACGAATATGGGCTTTACCCAGAATATTGGGAATCACTGAATATGACACAGCCTGAAAAAGATATGCTTTCGAATTTTATATATGATGTTGGACTTTCAGTTGAAATGAATTATGGAACTGAGTTGGACGGAGGTTCAACATCGGATATACTAAATACTCATGATGCTTTTTCAAATAACTGGTATGCTGATTCATCTGCATATCATGAGTTAGGAACTCCAATAGATCCTGCAGCAGATGCTAGTATGATTCAAGCAGAATTGGATGCAAAGAGACCATGGTTATGGGCAGGAGGAGATCATGCTTTTATTCTTGATGGGTACACAAGTGATTATTGGTATCACTTTAATTGGGGCTGGGGTGGTGATCAAAATGGATGGTTTCAGAGAACATTTTTAGTTCCATATGGAGTTGGTGGTTGAGCTGGCGGGGGTGATTATACCGCAAGCCAGGTTGGCGTTTCATATATACCGTTAATTGATTATTTTGTGATGTTTCCCGAACCGGAGAATTTTACAGGACAAGTATTGAATGGAGAAGATGTAGAATTGACATGGACAAAGCCTTCATCAGGAGATCCTGATAGTTACAATGTATATAGAGCTACTGAATTCAGCGAAATAGTATTGTTGTCGAGTACAACAGGGTTATCCTATAGTGATCTTAATCTGCCAGAGGGAGACTATTCTTATTCTGTGAAAGCAGTCTATGCTAACGGAGAGTCGCGTTTTACCAGTTCATACAGTGTTGAGATCCAAGAAGTTGAACAATATCCAGTTGTTGATAATTTAACAGCAACATCAATTGGAAGAACAAATATCGATCTTGAATGGATTATGCCGATCATTATTTTTGAGGAAGTAGATTTTGAAAATGGCTTCATTCCTGCTGATTGGGTTCAAAAAACCTCTGATGATTTAAAATCACCCATTAGAACATGGTGGTATGAAGATGAACTTGATGAGATCAGAATTTTAGATAGAACAACTGCTCCACATATTGTATTTCGTGGTGAATATGCTTGTATATTCAGTGTAGCCGCGGAAAGGAATCTTTGGTTGTTTTCACCAGAATTCACCTATAATTCAAAGTCGTTTGTAAGATTTTGGACAAGATTTAAGTATGGCGACGGTGCAGGAGGTAGTCAACATCAGATATTTAATGTAGTAGCATATTCTGGAGATTTCACTGATGAAGCTCCGGTTCCTTACGATGTTATTGGAAGATGGGATAGTGCTATAGATCCGACAAATGAGTGGGAAAGTGAATGGGAAGTTAGTCTAGTTGCTCTTGATGGACAAACTAAAAGAATAGGATTCATGGTGGAAGCGAATGCGAATGATTATTATACTTTTGCTATAGATGATGTTTTGATTGGTTCAACTTTTGGTGCTATAGTTGATGAACCTACAGGATATGAAGTTTATAGAAATAATGTCTTAACAACAACCGTAAATGATCCAGAAGCAATTATCTGGTCTGATACAAATTTTGTAGATGGTGAGAATGAATATTTTATCAGAGTTCTTTATCCTACCGGACATTCTATACCATCTGCAAAAGCAACTGCTTTTATCGATGCGAATCCAAAACCTGATTATCTGACAGGCATTATGAATGGCCCTGAAAATGATCTCAGCTGGTATATGCCTTATGGTACACCTACCCACTGGTCTGCTTATATTGATCCTCAAAATTGTACAACAACAGTTGATTATTTACAGGATACAGATTGTGCAAGAAGGAGAGTTGAATTCCGTGCTGAAGATCTGGGTCTTTATTATCCAGTTACGATAGATTCGATAGCAGCAGGATTCTATGAATGGGATGATGATCTTTGGGGTGCTAATACAAGTTTTATAATACGACTTTGGGAAGGACATCCAACTGATGGTTCAGGTACTTTGGTATATGAAAGTGGAACATTAACTGCTACTTCAGGAACTATATATAAAATTGGCTTACCAATGCCAGAAGTTCTTACTGGAGTTTGGAATATTGAGGTTGAAGCATGGGATAATACGAAAGGACATCCATCAACTTTGGCAGGACCATCAACATCAGGAATTAACAGTTATTTCTATTACACCTATGAAAATTCATATAACTACTATATTACATCCGGTGGAGAACCTTTAACTTATTGTATGTTGGCTTATGTTACAGGCGGAGATCCTGATCCGATCGTTA
>WTAK01000067.1 GCA_013139625.1 Candidatus Delongbacteria bacterium
GAAAATTATAATTATCAGATTTTTCCTGATCCTCTTGAAGTCAATAATGTAATAGCTCCTTTTTGGTCAGATCTTGATCTATCATCAAGTGGACATATATTTCATTACTACGATGAAACTGAAAAGAGTTTTACTGTTCAATATGATAATGCACCGATGTACAGTGAACCTGATATAATTTATACTTTTCAAGTGATCTTGTATGAAAATGGTAAAATAAAATTTCAGTATGCTGATATTGAAGATTTAGATGATTATTATGTCATAGGTATAGAAAATAGCAATGGAACAATAGGAACTTTAATAGCTGACAGTACACCATATTTAAAGAATGGTATGGCAATAGAGTTAATACCTTGGGTGTTACTTGATTCATATTCAGGAGAATTAACTGCAGGTATGAGTAAAACAATAGATGTGAAATTTGATGCTAGAATACTGAATGTAGGTGTTTACCTCAATGACATAGTAATCTCATCAAACGATATTTCAGAACCGATAATTTATATACCTGTTGATCTCATCGTATTAGGTGGATTAGGAATACCTGAAAATATAACAACTGAAGTTATTGATACTGAGGTTACAATTACTTGGGATGCTATATCTGGAGCTGATTCGTATTCCATTTATGCATCAGTAAAGCCTTATTCTGATTTTCAGGACCTGACAGGATTTGGAGCATTTAATTCTGAAACAGAGTGGACTGTACCTTATGCAGGGCAGAAAATGTTCTTTTATGTGGTTTCAAGTTCGGATGAAATAAAATCTTCGAAGATCGAAAATGTAACAGATGAAATGATATTGGAGTATTTGACGAGATAGAAGTAGAATAAGGATGAAAATAATCCCATTTTAAAGCTCTCCAATCGGAGAGCTTTTTTTATATAACTATCACATTATATTACTTTTCATCATACAAAATATGCAGTTCGTCGATTTTTCTGATGATAATTGATGTTTTATTGTAAATTTGTTTTGTCACTGCACAATAAACAATAATTACAAAATGGGAGAATATTATGTTAAAAAAAATTAGTTTAATCTTAATGGGAATTCTATTATTTCAAGGAATTCTGAAATCACAAACTGTTGAATTGACAGATAGCTTGGTGTATAAGCTTGGTTTTTCCACTTATCTTTCACAGATCGATAAAAACGCATCGGGTTTCGATATTTATACCGATAGCGAAGGCTTTACTTACATTTCTGGAAATACCAAAGATAAAAATTTCCCAGCCACAGAAGGAGCATATCAAACGGAATTAAAGGGTGATGCAGATGTCTTTGTAGCAAAATTCACGCCCAAAGGTGAAATAGTCTTTGCCACATTAATTGGTGGTACAAAAAGAGAACATCATTCAGGTATAACAGTGGATGAACAAGGATTTATTTATATAGTAGGAGGAACACATTCGTCTGATTTTCCTGTAACCGAAGGAAGCTATGATATCAGTTTTAATGGTGAAGGACAAATGGCTGGCGATGTTTTCTTAACTAAAATAAACCCAACTGGAACTGATATCATATTTTCTACATTTATAGGAGGTGAAGTTGGAGAAACAGCAAACACAGGAGGTATTAAGATTGATTCTAAAGGTAATATTATTATAGTAGGAACTACTCTCTCTCATGACTTTCCTCTAACAAAAGGTGTCATTGACAAAAAGAATACTAACATGCATGGTTTTCTTTCTAAATTTAATCCCGATGGTGAAAAACTTTTATTTTCCACTTTCTTTGGAAACAGTCTATACGAAGGGATTAATGAATTTGCTATTGATGACAAAGATAATATTTATATAATAGGTGCTACTTTTTCAGCAGACTTGCCTGTAACTGATAATGCTCTTCGAAAAGAAATGATTATGCCTAAAGCTCAGGGAGAAATTGATCATTATATAGCCAAAATAAACGAAAAAGGTACCGAAATTTTGTACCTAAGCTATTTCGCTGGTAGGGGATATCCGACTTCATCTATAAAGTGGGCAAAACCAAACAGATTAATAGTATGTGGTAGCGCTCAGGAAGAAGGTTTACCAGATATAGATAATATTATCAGTAAAAAAGGTGAAGGAGTGCGGAACTGCTATATATCGGTATTTAATTCTGAAACGATGACCTTAGAATACACTTCTTTGTTTGGAGGAAATGAAGCCGATATGATTATGTCCGCACATTTTCTTAATAAAGATACCATTGTTATTGGAGGAATGACAAATTCTGCCGATTTTCCGCTTACCGAGAACGCTTTGTATTCAGATTATCCAGTCAATGAGAAGACCTTCAATTCCACTTTTTTTGGTCGTAGGAAATCTTTTGTTTCTGTAATCGATATTAAAAATAGTAAACTCCTTTATTCAACCTACTTAGGTTCATGTTTTATGTTTAGAATTCACCCTGACAAAAATGGAAATATCAGTTTTGTTGCAGAAGCAGGCCAGCGTGGAGAAGTAGGAAATACAGGTTTCCCTGTAACTAAAAATGCCATTATGGAACCTCCCACTTATTCTATGGTAGGTAGATTGTTGTTAAATGCTAAACCACCTGAACCTGAACCGAAAAAGGTCATCATAGAGGTGCCAGTTGAAGATATCATTCTGGAAACTTATGTAGGTAAATATGAACTAATGGCGGGCCTTATCCTGACTATTACCAAAAATGATAGTCAGTTGATATTGCAACTAACTGGACAAGGGGAAATACCCATAATTCCAATAGCTCAAAATAAATTTGTTCTAAAGGGAATTGATGCTCAACTTACATTTAATATAAGTGACGCTGGAGAAGTCGAAAGTGTGACTTTACATCAGAATGGGGATCATGTTTGTAAAAAATTAGAAGATTAATGGCTGGTTTGATTATTCTCAGGAGTCTTTTAAAATTTGCAGGAGCAAAAAATGAATTATCAATCGAAAAGAAATACTTGGTTAGTTGCCCTGCTCATATTGATGGTCACTGTGATGGCATTTTTTAGCCCAGATAAAGCTATTAATGCCCAAAATAAATCGGAATCTAAAGAAATGAGTTATATAGACAAAGAATTAGAAAAAGTAATTCAAGATAAAAAAGCTGTGGGAATGATCGCTGCGGTTATTTCGAGTGATGGAATAATAGAAATTGGAGTCGCAGGAGTTCGTAAAGCCGGTACTTCAGTAGCTATGACCGATAATGATCTTGTTCATATTGGGTCGTGCTCAAAAGCTATGACAGCGACAATGCTTGCAACTCTGGTAAAAGATGGAAAATTAAGCTGGGATATGAAATTGGTTGAAGCCATCCCTGAGCTAAAAAATAATATACATGCTGGTTTTAAAAATATTACTCTTTGGCAATTATTAACTCATCGTGCAGGTCTTCCTAAAAATCCAATTGACGAATTAGCACATACTGACTTAGAGATCAAAGAAAGACGACTTTCTTTGTTGAAGGATAATATAATCTTTGCACCCTCAAACACTGTTGGGGAATGGCATTATTCTAATTTTGGTTACATTATAGCTGCATGTATGGCAGAACAAGTAACAGGTTTAAGTTGGGAAACTTTAATCAAAGAACGCTTGTTTGAGCCACTTGGAATGACAACTGCCGGTATTGGTGATCCCTTACAAAATAATTCAACAGATCAACCCTGGGGGCATAAAAAATCTTGGATTGGTAACAAGTGGAAACCTAGTAGAGCATATTATAATGAAGCTATAAGTCCTGCTGGTAGGGTTCATTGTAGCGTAGAAGACTGGGCAAAATTTATTTCACTTCAATTACCCGGAGAAAATACATTTCTGGATAGAGCAATTTTAAATAAATTAATTGAACCCATTGATTTCTACGCAGCAGGTTGGGTAGTATTCCAAGAGACTGAACAACCATGGGCAAAAGGAATAGTGCTGGTTCATGGAGGAAGTAATGAGATATGGTATGCTGCAGTTATGGTCGCACCTGCAATAGATAGAGCGTATGTTGTAGTTACCAATTCGTGTGATTTTGGAGTTACTGATCGTGTTTGCATTGAAATGACTAACAAGATAGCGAAAATGGATCAAAATCTATAGGATAAAACAATTGCAATTACCTTAGGGATAAATTACATTGATTCATTATTAACCATAGGTGAACGCTTTGTTAAACATTAAGAGATATGATCTGTCAGAGGATAAGTCTTTACAAGCTTGGAGTGCAGCGGATGAGTATCTGTTGCAGGCTTTCAAAGATCTGGATAATAAACCAGATCATTTGGGTATTTATAACGATAGATTCGGGTTTTTAGCTTGTCATTTACATGGAATCACTCCGACTGTTATTATAACTAATAAAAGTCAGGAAAAAACTATTGATTCCAATCTTAAAGCGAATGATCTCACTTCAGTAAATTTTGCAAATCCTATTTCATCTCTTGATACTAAAATGGATATTGCTTTAGTTAAAATACCTAAATCATTAGGATTGTTTCAACTGTTCCTTGAACATATTTCTCAGAATTCAACTGATGATGTAACTGTCATCTGTGCATTTATGACCCGTTATTTCACTCCGAATTTATTACAAATAGCAGAAGAATATTTTGAAGTTGTTGAACAGAGCAGGGCTCAGAAGAAAGCAAGACTGTTGATTCTTTCCAAGAAGAAAAAAGTTGTTAAAAGGGATATTATCACATCATTAAGCTATAAAGACCAAGAGTATCGACAGTATTTAGGAGTTTTTTCAGCTGAACATATTGATTATGCGACTCAGTTCTTTCTGGATCATCTTGATATTAAAAAGACCGATCAATGTATTTTGGATCTGGCATCCGGGAATGGAGTTATAGGGAATGAGATATTTAAGCGACTTCCTGATGCTGAAATACATTTGATGGATGATTCATATCTTGCTGTTTCTTCGGCTGAGTTAAATATTCAGGGAACCAATATTCATCATCATTTCAATAATGAATTATCAATCTTTGATGATGATACTTTTGATCTGATCGTGACAAATCCTCCTTTTCATTTTGAATATGAAATAAATATTCAAGTTCCACTTGAACTTTTTAGAGGATGTCACCGTTGTTTGAAAAAAGGTGGTAGCCTTCAGATCGTTGCGAATAAACATTTGAATTATAAAATACATTTAGAACGTTTTTTTACGACTGTTCAGGTTGTAGCTAAAGCAAAGAAGTTTATTGTTTATAAATGTGTTAAATAAAAATGTTCCTACTTAAAATTAACTTCTAATTCTTTATGAAATATCCTTGCAATCTTTTCAAGAGTTTTCACGGTAGGATTGCATTTTCTTGGATTTTCAAGCTTCTGATATGCCTGGTATGAAATACCTAATTTCTTTGCAATGTCAATTTGTGATTTTTTCGCTCTAATCTTTCGCAGGTTGTATGATATGACAATATGGAGTTGTAAATATATTTTGTAAAATTTATTACCTTTATATTTCTTAGGTTTTATGAATTTAAATCCTCTTTCAAAATCTGATTCAAGTGAACCGTTTAATGCTTCTTCTGCATTTATTAAAGCTTCATCAATTGTTTCACCGAAAGTGTTTATATTTGGTAGATCAGGAAAAGATACGACATATGTACCGTCTTCTTTCTCAATTTTAGCGTAATAAAACATAATATTCCTTGAAATAAATAAGATAAAAACCTGTTATAATATACAACCTATGAGTTGCATAGTCAAGTGTGGAATGCTAATATTGTTTGTTTTCATTGTTCTTCCTCAGTATTCTATATTTTGAATTATACAACATACACTAGGTCAAATAGTGACCTTTTGGTTATTTCATTCGGTATTTTAAATACGGGCGTAAGATGTTATCTTATATGTATGCCTAATTAATAAAAAACACTTGCTATTTTTAATTTTATGTATTAAATTATAAATAGAGAGTCGTAAAGTATGAATATTTCAGTACATATGCGACAAATAAGCTTGACTAAGTCATTTCTGTTTCTTATATTGTTACCACTAGAAAATATATGTTTATTTCTAACCAGGAGAGATGGTATGGTAACAAAACAACAAATCAATGCGGTTAAATCTTACTTAGATGATTTGAGTGCAAAAGGAAATTTTAACGGTTCTGTACTCGTCGGTCGAAAGGATAAGATTCTGTTTGCAAAAGCGTATGGTTATGCAAACTTTGAATGGGAAGTTAAGAATACGATTGATACTAAATTTAAACTTGGATCACTCACAAAACCGTTAACAGCATGCTTGATAATTCTACTGGCACAAAAGGGTATGCTTCAATTTCAAGATAAAATCAGCAAATACATTGAAAACACCCCTAAGAAGTGGAAAGACATTACAATTCATCATCTCTTAACACATACATCAGGGATTTTAAATTTCCAAAGGCATAAAGACTGGGGTTCAAAGAATATGTATAATACTTTTAAACCCTTAGATTTTCTTGAAATTATATTTAAGATGAAACAGGAATTCAAACCGGGTGAAAGATATTCTTATAGTAATTCCGCTTATTATTTACTGGGTATCATAATTGAAAGGATCACAATATCAAGCTACGAAGAAGCTATGAGGAAATTTATTTTTAAGCCTTTAAGTATGTTTAATTCAGGTCTTTGCAGTGAATTGGATATTGTACCTAAATTTGCAGACGGTTATACTTTGAATAATTCCAAAAAGGATATTCTTGAAAAAGGTAAATACGAAAATATGTCAATTCCATATTCTGCCGGAGGTTTGTATTCAACAGTAGAAGATCTTTTTAAATGGTCACAAGGACTGGAAAATAGAGACTTCCTTTCATTAGAATATTATAATTTTTTAATAGAGGGGAATAAATATGAAAATGATCCTTTTCACAGAATAGTTACTTACGGTTTGGGAAAAAATACAATTAAAGTGTCAGAGAATTTAACAAAAACTATTTTGCATCATAATGG
>WTAK01000146.1 GCA_013139625.1 Candidatus Delongbacteria bacterium
TTTTGTCATTGCCGATCAGATAATCAATGTTATCAAGTGCTTCAATATAATTATTGCTTTTCAGCTCAGAATCAGCAAGAATATAGTATAAATTTAATTTCAAATCTCGATTGACTGATTTTTTAGATAAGATATTTTTTATTTTCTCTGAAATATTAGCATATGAGCCTGTCTTATAGTCAAGTTCTATGAGAAGGAAATTATATTTTACAAGATTTTCTTCGTTCAGAATTTCAATGTTAATATTACCAAAAAGATATTTTCGTGCAGTGTTGTATTTTCCCAACCTAATTAACGATGATGCAAAACAATAGAAATGATCAAAGTTCTTCTGGGATATTGTAATATCAAATATGGAATTATCTTTGTTGTAAAGTGACTGAAATAATCTCATGGATGTGTTATAATTACCTTTCTTGTAGTATAACATGCCAAGTTTCTTTCGGATATCAATATTGTCAGGATCTTCTTTCAGTGATAACAGCAAGGATCTCTCAATTCCGCTCGATCCGTTTTTTCGAACTACATCTTTTGCGTTTTCCTTTTGGATCTCAATTTTGTTCTTCTTGTAAAAGGGTCTTTCTCCACTCATGGGAGTACATGAAATAACTATGATTGATAGGAGTAACATCAAAGCCAAGCCGAAGCTAATGCCTGTTTTGATAGTTTCTCTACGATAAGACATATTGTCTCCTTATTGATATAACTTAAAGAGAATATATATATAAACTATATAATAGGAAAGAGTAAAAGACGAGATATTTACTTCTTTTTTCTTTGTATAATCTTTGATTTTACTATATATTACGCGAACAACGTTAAATTATATGAGTTCAACTTAAAAAAATAAATTAAAAATAATTGGAGAGAAAAATGAAAAAGATTCTGACAGGAGCATTGATAACATTAATGTTTATCATGATCATGACCGGGTGTTCACAAAAAGAAGTTACAACTGATCAATATATAGAGAACCTTCTCGCTGATATTGAGATCGATCTTTCAAAGATAAATACAGAACTGATGGTAGTACCTGAAGATCAAAAGATCTTCGAAAGCTACAAAGATGATTATGCTAAATTAGACAAAGATCTGGATTCTTTGCTTATCAAATACCCGAATTCTTATATTTTTAAGGTTGTGAAATTACAATTTTTAAGCAGAATGGGTGAAGAAGCAGGAAAGAATTTTACTAAGGAACTTTACGCTAAAGATAGCACTAACTCGATCAATAAGTATTTACATGGAATGAGTTTGGGATATGATCTGGGTAAAGAATATTTTGTTAATCAAATTAAGTTGGATAAAGAAAATGGATACAATTATTTAGGACTTGCAATGATCTATCTTGAGAACCAGAAAGATGATATGTTCACTCCTGCTAAACTGATCTATATGTCAATAATCAAAGATCCTACGAATAACTACAGTTTTGATATTTTAAGTTACTTATTTAAGATGTTGAACAAGCAAGAAGAAATGGCACAATTGAACGGTATTATACTTGTGAAGAATCCTGCTAATGCAAATGCATTTGCTGCTTTATTCAGCTATTATATTGAGAGAGAAGAAAAACCAAAAGCTGAAGATCTTCTAGACACTTTTATCAAGAATAACCCTGATGTTTTAGCAAATTCAGATATTGCAGAATACTATGTTGATCTTAACTTACCTGAAAAAGCGATAAACTATATTGACCAAGCTAAAGCGAACAATGAAATGAATCCGCTTATTGATTATGTTGATGCAAAGATACAAGTATCAATTGGTAATATTAAAAAAGGATTAGCTTCTTTAGAAAAATATGCTAATCAATCAGCTGGAGACAGATATTTATCTTATAGAGTTACTGAAGCAATCTTTGCGGAGAATCTTTATAAAGAATTGAAGTATATCAATATGTTGAAAAAGATTGAAAATGGTGCTCCAACAATTGGTGAAAAAGTACCTACTTTATCAGGTGTTATTTTAGATTCTACTGAATTCGATATTAAGAATTTTGAGAATAAAGTTTATTTGATTGATTTCTGGGCAGCTTGGTGTGGTCCTTGTAAGATGGAAATGCCAAATGTTATTGAAGTTTATAATGAATTGAATGCTAAAGGTTTTGATGTAATAGGTGTAAACTTAGATAATGCAAAAGCTGATGCTGAGCAATATATTGCTTCAAGTGGAATTAAATGGGGTCATATTTTTAGTGGAGATGCTTGGAAAGATGCTAACGTTGCGAACTTTAAGGTTCAGGGAATTCCTTCAACTTTCTTAGTTGATAAGAACGGGATCATAAGGTATAAAAATATTAGAGGAAAGAAACAATTACATGATAGTGTCACTAAGCTTCTAAGCGAATAGATGAAATTATTAAAAGCAGGATTTGATCCTGCTTTTTTTATTTAAATAATCGGAGAATTAGAATGAAAAAAATATTGATCCTGATAACAATGATCATGTTGTTATTAAGTTGCGGTAAAACTGAAAATAATAATGGTGGTGACAAGAAAGTTGTCAACGATGTTAAGATAATAAAGAATTCATTAGAACCTGCTGATCCCAACCTAAAGATAGTTCCCAAATTAGTGTTGAGCATTAGCGACATAGCTGATGATGGAACAGAGAATTTTCAGAGATTGCAACAGATCAGTGTTTCGGATGATGGAAATATATATGTATCTGATGGAGGGACTTTTTCAATAAGAAAATTCGATAGTAGTGGTAAATTACTTGCCAACTTTGGCAAACAAGGTAATGGACCTGGAGAATTTTCGATGATAAGTGCAGGAATTGCAGCTGGAGTGGATAGGATATATATACCTGATCCAATGACCCAAACTGTAAATATCTTTGATAACACAGGAGTGTTTATTGAAAAGGTCAACACAATGGCAATAGGAGTTGGCATGATAACGATGCCATCAGTTATGGAGAATGGTGATTTTATAAGTTATGTTACGCAGGTTGAACAGAAAGATAGCAAAATAATTTTGAAAAATTCTTTGAAAATATTAGGTGATAAATTCAGTGAAAAAAGTCAAATTTGGTCTTTGGATGTGTCTTTTGACCCTACAGATATTTCAGCAATGATGTCTATGGGAAATGATTTTCCGGCTTTAGCCTTTAGTAAAGAAGAAGTATTTGTTTCAAAAAGTGGAGTAGATAGATTTGAAATTACTGCATACGACCTATCAGGGAAAGAAAAGTATAAAATACAATTGCCTTATAGAAAGTTGAAATATTCTCAGAAAGAATTAGATCTGATAAACGAAAAGATGAAATCATTTGGAGATGATAACGTTAAGCAGTATATGAAGGAATTCAAATTTGAAGAAACTTTTAAAAGAGTGATCAGCGCTATGTATGTTGATGGAAAAGATAGGTTATGGGTTGCAAAAGCAAATGAAATTGCGGAAAATGATGATGTTGAACTAGTTAAGTTGGATATTTTCAAAGATGGTATTTATCAAAATACTATAGAACTAAAAGATTCTGACGGGAATTTAATAGGTGGTATGATACAGGTAAAGGGGAATAAAATATATTCGTTGGATCAAGATGATAATAATATCAATGTTTATGAATTTTAGCTGAATGATAGATACATATTTTGTTGAAAATATTATTGATTAATATGTAATAAGAATTTATATTCA
>WTAK01000131.1 GCA_013139625.1 Candidatus Delongbacteria bacterium
CTTCCGATCTCTAAAGGTGGACCATCTGATACTATAAAATCCCATCACAATGTAGGTGGATTACCTGAAGATATGAAACTTAAGGTTGTTGAACCTTTGAGAGATCTTTTTAAGGATGAAGTTAGAAGACTTGGAAAAGCTTTAGGATTACATGAACATATGATCGACAGACATCCTTTCCCCGGACCCGGTCTTGGTGTTAGAATACTCGGTGAAGTGACAGAGAAAAAATGTGATATTCTTAGAAAAGCAGATGATATATTTATAAATGAAATAGAAAAAGCAGGAATTTATAACGAGATCGGTCAAGCATTTGCGGTGTTCTTACCGGTAAAAACCGTTGGAGTTATGGGTGATGTTAGAACTTATGATAATGTAATTGCATTAAGAGCTGTAAGTACTATAGACTTCATGACAGCTGACTGGTATCCGTTCGAGCATAATTTCCTTGCAAAAGTATCAACCAGAATAATAAATGAAGTTCGAGGAGTGAACAGAGTTGTATATGATATCTCTTCAAAGCCTCCGGGAACGATAGAATGGGAGTAATCTTGAAAAGTGTTATTTATTTAGTATTATTAAGCATCAGTATTGTATTTTCACAGGTAAACGTCAGTGGGAATGATCTGAGGATCTACCAATTTGACAAAGATAATATGACTGATAATGATATTATTATTTTTACACCAAATGAAAACGTAATGGTAGATGGTGGAAAGCTGAAACTTTTACCTAAATATCGAAATAATGTCGTAAGAGCCAGACTAAGACACAAAGTACAAAATGGTTCTGAGATCGTAGTAAAAGTTGATAATATTCCTTACAATGCTGATGGTAGAATAAAACTTATTACTTCCGAAAATAATTATGTTGAACTTATGTTCTATGACAATGAGGGAATAAAAAGCCTTGTTATCTCTGAAAAGATAATGTCAAATGATGAAAATTATATATATAGGAAGGTAACTCCACTTTCGACACCTATACACATTAAGATCAGAGTAGAAAAAAATAAAACTGAATTCTCTCTTGGATACGCAGGTCGCTCTTTTGATAAATTTTTTGAAACTGGTCTGACTTTAGATAATTTTATGATCCAATTTGAATCTTCAACAAAAATAGATAATCCTTACACTAGCGTTGACATTGATTGGGTCCTTGTCTCAACAGAAAAATAATTATCCTTTTATTTTTTGGATTTTTTAATTATATTCTTACTCTACAGGTAAGTTTAAACTAAGATAATGTAATTATGAATGATAAAAAGTATATACTTGTCGTTGATGATGAGATGATAATGAGAGATCTGTTAACTGATTTTCTCGAAATGTTTGATTATGATGTTGTTTCAGCACATGATGGTGTTATGGCATGGGAACTTCTTCAGGATAGTCAGAATGAAAGAAAATTTGACCTTGTTATCACTGATATCAATATGCCAAAAATGGGTGGGATTGAACTTTCCACTAACATAAAGAAACAATTTCCAGATATGCCTATCATCTTTATGACAGGTTACGGAATTGAAAAAGTTAAGCAGGATGTTGAGAAGGCTGAAGGTTTCCTTGCAAAACCTTTTGACCTTGATGTTTTCAATGAATTGCTTGAAAAAATATTAAGCTAATTTTACTAAATAACATAGCAAATAAATGTTAATCCTTCTAAAGATCAAGGTAATATCTTACACAATTTTTCTCTTTTTTTTACTTCCGTATGTTTATTTTTTAAAATTATTCAAAGATGATAAATACATAAAAAAATATGCTCACAGATTAGCTGTAAAGTGGGGTCGAAATACAATAAAGTGGAGTAAGACCAATGTGAAACTTATTGGTGCTGAAAATCTCCCTGACCACCCCGTAGTTATCATCTCTAATCATCAAGCACATTTTGATATTATGTTACTTTTTGGATTTACAGGTCTGTCACCATCTTTTATTGCAAAAAAAGAATTAGGAAGAATACCTATTTTTGCTACATGGATGAAAGTACTTGGTTGTGTTTTCATTGATCGTTCAAGTGCAAGAAAAGCACTGATGTCGTTCAAAGAAGGGGCGAAAAAGATAAAAAATGGGCAAACTATTATTATTTTTCCCGAAGGAACCCGTACAAAAGAAATTCTCCCTTTCAAAAAAGGAAGCTTCAAACTTCCTGTAATGGCTGAAGTACCAATTTTGCCGATAACGATCATAGGGTCCGAATATATTGTTGAGAATGTTAAGAAAAATAAACCTACTGATGTTACTATGGTTATTAGCCCAGAAGTAAATATTCATCAGATGGATAAGGTACAATTAAAAGACATTCATACAGAGATAAGAGATCTTATAGTAGGAAATTACGATAAGTACTCAGCTTAGATCGCCTCAAAGATCGTCCCGAAACTTTTAACAGCCCCACAATATGCACACTTTTCAAATTTAGGATTCAAAGTCTTACCACATTTCGTACACTTTTTAATACCAACTTTAAGCTTGCCATCACTACTGCCATCTATCATATCAATTTCTTTATAGCGTTCAATAAGTTGCTCTTCTGTGATCTCAAACTTTTCTTTGATGAATGTCCACATTGCCATGTTTACCAATTTTAGCTTTTCGAATCTAGCTGTAAGATTTTCAAGATCCCCCTTTGAAGAACCTGAGTTAGAAGGTGGTGTGTTGTTATTATTTCTCGCCATTCCTATGTGTGAATAAAGCATAGAATCTCCGTTTGTTTTTCTTATAATTTAAGTATTCATATTATTAATGCAAACAAAAAAGTCACACTGAACACGGGCTTCTCGATACAAATGCTACACATTCACTCGAAGTCCGGAAAGAGAAAGCATCACCGTTCATCGAGTGATTTTTGTAAAAAATTGTATCGAGATGACGATTAAATATTTCTAATTATTCACCTTGCCATTCATAGTTATTTGTTATACTTTTCACACTTCAAATTGCTAATTACATGCAGTTTGGGTTCTAACATTCGTTGTAAAACTTAAAATATTATAAATTCATGGCAAGCTTTTCGCTATAAATTAAACCTAAGAGGAAGTATTATGCAAAAAATAGTAGTAATGTTCGTTGTGTTGCTTATGGCATTAAGTTCATTTGCAATTAACACAGGTACAAGAACAACAGAGAGAGAAAGAATTACAGATGTTGCAGAAAGAGAAAATGATGTAGTTGAGCCGAATCTGGAATTTTATCCAACGATGAGCTATCAAGGTCTCTTAAAAGACAATGATGGTAAGAAGATCGAAGATGGAGTTTACAAGATTTCATTTAAGATCTATGATTCTCAAAAAAGTAAAGCATCAATCTGGAAAGAAGTTCAGGAAGTTGAGATAACAAACGGGATCATCAATTGCTTTATTGGCTCTGAAGAAAAACTTGATCTGCCATTTGACAGGCAATACTGGTTAAGTGTCGGAGTAAATGATGATGAGTTACCAAGAATGATCATGGCTGGTACACCTTATAGTTTACATGCAAGAAGAATAGCAGAAGATGCGATTGTTGGTGGTGAAAACATAACTGTGACTAAAGATGATGATGGGAAGATTGTGTTGAACGGAGAAGGGAGTAGTTCGAAAACAGCTGGCAACTTATCTGACACTTATCTATCAGATGGTACAACACCAGCTTATGGAACAATTAATAATGGATGCTTCAATTATTCTCATGGTAATTACGGTCTCAGATCTCATGCATTTGGAAATGCAACAACTGCAGTTGGAAACAATTCATTTACAGCAGGTAAAGATTCTAGAGCTTTAGGAATAACTTCAATAGCTTTAGGTGATCAAGCAAAAGCAGATGGAGATTATTCTATTGCTTTAGGTTATGATAATTCAGCCACTGGAGATTATTCTGTTGCTTTAGGTGCAGGAAATACTTCTTCGGGTTATATGTCAACTGCAATTGGACGAGGTTCTGAGGCAACGGCGGTAAGTTCAATGGTGTTAGGTAACTGGAGTAAAGCAACAAATGAACGTTCATTCTCTTTTGGATCAAGTTGTATTGCAAGTGGTTATGGATCAACTGCTTTAGGTTATATATCTTCAGCATCAGGTGAATATAGTGTAGCAATTGGTAAATCTATAAGTAACCCTATCGAATCTAGTTGCCTTATAGGATTTTCCTCGCCAAGTATGATCGTAAGACAAAACTTTGTTACAATTGGATATGATACACTGGATGTCAGGAATATTATCAATAGTAATAATAATGACAAAGCTCTTTATGTCAACGGTGAAATTATTTCTAATGAATTAACTGTTCATAATCTAATTTCTGCTACAGAATTACAAGTTGATTCTATTCATTCACATTTAATTTACACCGATTCGCTTGTGGTTGATTCTATTCATACTGAGTTTATAAGTGCTTCTGATTCTTTGATTACACCTCTAGCAAATATCAAAGAATTCTATAATACAGAACGTTTATTTACGTTTTACGGTGATATCGTTGCTGATGACTTAACTATTAGCAATCCAATTACTTCTACAGAATTACAAGTAGATTCTATTCATTCGCATTTAATTTACACCGATTCGCTTGTAGTTGATTCTATTCATACTGAGTTTATAAGTGCTTCAGATTCGTTAATTACACCTCTAGCAAATATCAAAGAATTCTATAATTCAGAACGTTTGTTTACTTTTTACGGAAAGACCAATGTAGATATATTGCATACAGATTCTATATATGCTCGAACTATAAATATTGTTGATACAGTTCATGCAGGTGTCGTAAAGATTTATGATTCCATACAAGGAAGCACTTCAACTGCTACAGGACTCAATGCTACGGCTTTAGGTTATCGTTCTGAAGCAATTGGAAATTATTCATTTGCTGTTGGAGATAGTTCTATAGCTACAGGATTAAATAGTGTATCTATAGGTCATGGTAATATCGTTAGTGGTAGTTATGCGACAGCATTTGGAAAATGGAATACTTCTTTATCAAGACACACTACTACAATAGGTAATAGCAATATTACTGGAATTAATGAATACTATGGAGATTGCTCATTTACCGGGGGTCTAAAGTCAAAAACAGAAGGTTCTTGGTCTTTTACATTCGGTCAGGATGTCGTTATAAATCAAAATAGTTGCTATGCTTTCGGTATTAACTTGGATAATATTTATACTGAGGATAGTGATGATGCAGGATCAAGTATTTATGACGAGTTAGATAGATGTTTTATGATTGGATTTAATTATGGTGAAGATAGTGATCAATCTCAACTATTCGTTAACCAAAATGGAGTATGTATAGGTTTTACACATGATGAAATTAAAACAAATTTACCAAGTGGATTAACAAACTCAATTTATGTTAAAGAAACTGTATATGCTAAAAACTTAGAATTATCTACTAATGTTTGGCCTGATTATGTATTTAAAGATGATTATAACTTAAAACCACTAAATGAAATTGAGCAATTCATAAACGAAAACAATCATCTACCTGGTATAATCACTCAAAAAGATGCTTTAGAAAATGGAGTTAATGTAGGTGATATTCAGATTAAGT
>WTAK01000355.1 GCA_013139625.1 Candidatus Delongbacteria bacterium
TTTAACTGCCTGTAATTTCAACTCTTTACTATACTTCTTACGCTTCTCCATAAAAACCTCCCATCCAGTAATATACATGTCCTTTTTGTCCGTGTCCACTTTATGGGGTGCAGTTCATATAGTGACCTTTTGCTAAAAATGTTTAAATATTTTGATGTATAGAGTGGGATTTGTTGATACTAACGGTCATAGCAAAAAGCCCCAATTAAATCAATTGGGGCTTTTTTTATTTTACTATTTTTTTAATTAGAAAATATGCAATAAAAGTTGTTAAATATAGAATGATACATTGATGTTAAAGTCGTTCGGACTGATAGATGATTACGTAAGTGCCATTTTGCCATAGTTGTAAAAGTTTACAACGGATATGGCAAAAAGCAGTGGGGATAAGCTAAGTCGGAAATCTAAGTAACCCATTGATGTTTTGCCAATGTTAGCCAGCGTTTATTTTTCTTATCGTTACCAATATCTTTTAACCCTATGTGGCAATTCTCTATAATGTAATACAATTAACTAATTTTAAAAATATTATTATTGAAAATTATAATATAAAGCTTTATTTTTTAAGACATAAATAACTCTAATAGTAAAGTATGAAAAGCAGAGCAAAGAAATACACACCCGATTATAAGTTAAAGATAGTCAATTATGCTATTCATACAAATATTACTCAAGCATCATATATTTTTGAGGTTACACGTAAGTCAGTCAGCAAATGGTTGAAATTGTATCGCAAAAAGGGATACGAAGGTCTTTTAGAAAGAAAGAAAAGGGAAGATGAGCAACCCAAGAAACTGACTGAGATCATTCTTGAAAGTATCAGTAGAATAAGGTTGGAGAGTCCGAATATCACCTTAAATGATATAAAAAAACAATATGATTTAGATTGTTCCCTTGTTCTGATCTCCAGAAAACTGAAAGAATTTTTTGAAGGGTATTTTAAAGTTCATCAGAGGCTTATAGTTACATTCAGGATGATAACTCCGGGTAAAAGCCGAAAAAAGAAGAAGAGGATATATCAATTCAATATTTATGATTGTATGAATAATCGTCTATATTTCGGGTTCGGAGAAGAAAGGAATGTTAAGAATCTCTGTATTTTCATATCACATATTATAGAAGGAATGAAAGTGCACGGTCTGATCGTGGACAATGCCTATGTCTCAACAAACCTCAAATATTTAAAACAGTTATCATGCGGTGTTTCCCATTATGATGAAAATATATATTCGAAGTACAATTTACCGCTTGTAGTGGAAAATAACAGGCATTTTATCAGAGGCAAGATAAATAAACTTTCCTATTCAGATGATGAAAAAGACCTTATAATTTCGGCATATGAGGATATGATACTTAATAGTGATAATATCCGGTTTATTCAACCTCTGATAACAGATTGTGCCGAAAATAAAGGTTACTTATACTCGTTAGTTAAACTGAATTCAACAGAGGTATTAAAAGAAACTATGTTGAAGATTGAGGAATACGGGAATAATGCAATGATCAGCTTTGATTTCGATGCTGCACATGATTTTTTTAACAAGATTTATCTGACATCAATTGAGGGTAATGATTGTGAATGGCATAGTATAAAACTTGACTCAATGTATAAAATGCTTTCAATACATTATCATTTTAAAGATTACAAACGATCACGAACTGTTATAGAAGATATTCTTATTTCACCTAATGTACATAAGCTTAAAAGTTATGGTGATGTTTATAATTTGCTGGGCTTGATATGTTTTTACGAGAACAAAAGAGATGAATCTGACCGTTATTTTTCAAAATCGAATGAAATTTTTCTGGATAAATCGAAGAAAGATCATATTTTTGATTTCTATCGTGTGAATATTAGAAAGTACATTAACAGAAAGAATTATAGGGAAGCACTGGTCTTTTCAAACAAATATGTCAGAACAGCAACTTCACATAAAGATGAACTAGAGCTGTGCAGAGCGTTTGATATGAAAGGTGTCGTTTATTACTTCTCAGGTAATATGACTATGTCTGAAAAATGTTTTAAGAAACAGTTGGAACTGGCAGAAAAAATCAGTGATTATACAGAAGAAGCTAAAGCTATAAATAATCTGTTAAGTGTTATCACATATACTGTATCAACTAAAAAAGAAATCGTGGAAAATCATATTGAAAGAATGAAAGAACTGGCTCTAATCATAAAAAAAGAATATTATCTTTATGAGGCTTTTCAATTTTCAGCTAATTTTAATTGTAATACAGGTAATTATCAGCAGGCAATTATAGATTATAGAGAAGTAGTAAATGGATGCATTAAGTATTTTGACATGTACAATATTGTGAGGAACTTATTCTATCTGGCTTATAGTTACTACAACTTAAATGATACTGATAATGCTATCAAATATTTAAAGGAAGTTTGCGCATATTCAAATGACTCAGATGTAGAGTATCACTCTTCTGCACTTAATTACCTTGGTAGGATATATCTTGATAATGGCGATCTGAACAAAAGTATCAAGTATTACAACCTTGCTAAAAGATCTGCAGGGCATGATACAAATAACTATATTGTTGCAGATTCATTGAAATCTATTGGTATCATTTATGAGAAAAAAGAAAATTTTAAGAGCTCTTTTAATTTTTATAAAAGGGCTTTGAGCTCATTTCGGAAGCAGAGCAATAAATCATCAATGGAAATTATCACTGATAATATCACTTTTATCAAAGAGAAGATAGCCCTTATATCTGAACTTATCAAATAATACGCTGTTTTATGCGTATTCTGTAACAAAAGAAATATAGATACTGTATATGTAGTATTGTATTCTTATTTGGTTTTTGCCGAGTAAAATAAGAGTTTAAAAACCCAGTGATATATTTATAATATTAATTATTCCCTAATGTTAAGGCAAACTAACAGGAGGGAATATGAAAAAATTCTTCAAATTTGTTCTGATTCTTTTGGTGCTGGCTTTACCTCTGAATGCAGTTGTTCCGGTTTCTCCGAATTGGGTATGGCAGATTGACCACTGGTCTTACACAGGCACTGCAAATCCACCGCCACCACCACCGCCATTGCCTGCACCACCTAAAATCGGATAGGGAAGAAAACAGGTTGTGCTTGTGATTGCATAACCTGATACAATCAATAATTTTGATATAGATATAATGACCGAGGAAATGAAAAAGAAGATTGTACCGATATGCTCTTTCTGTGATAGGATAAGAGATGAGGAAGGAGTTTGGAAAAAAGTAGATCATAGGATTTATAAATTTAAGGAAGTTGCTCTTTCTCACAGTGTTTGTCCTGAGTGTAGAAAGAAGCATTATAAAGGGATTTGAGAAGCAATTGAGAATTGATAATTGAAAATTAGTAGGAGGTAGAAAATGGCACGTAAAACAATAAATCGGAGTTCTGTGATCGTAGTTTCTGACATTAAAGATGATAGTACTCGCGATGAATTCAGAAAATTAATGCTCGAAAAATTAAGTAGTGAAGTACGTACAGAATCGGTGTATGAGTTCGTATATAATTCTTCAAAAATGAATTGGAATGATATTATTACAAAGATTGAAGATATTATCAACGAAAGAACTGACACAGTTTACTTATGGGATGTAGCAAAACCAACAGGTAAAGAGAAATATGAGCTCTACCGTACAAAGATTGGAAAATAGGAATTTAATAATTTAGTAGAGAGGTTGTTTATGTCGAACAATGTAATTGAAGGAACTGAAGTAACGCTTGGCCAAATTTTTGTAGATTCATCTGGCTATTTTATTGTCGCAATCTTATGTGCTTTTGCAGGTTATTCACTTTCTTCCGGTGGTACTTATTCCGTAAAGTCTTTTTTCATAATTGGTTACTGTGTTTTACTTCTTCTTCCGTATTATATAAGTAGGGAAGCGCTACTTGAAAGAAAAGACCCTAAGTATTCGAAAGTTGTAAGAAACCAAGGTGTACAATATCCAATCTTTATACTCATACTAATAATTCCATTGGTGTATTTATTGTTAGATGCCCTTTTCTTTAAGTATCCTAATGATCCACCTACTTTATTTTGGGATGTGATTCTAGCATTCAGTATTATTATGTGCTCTTTCTTATTTCTATGGTATGACTCATATAGACTTGTAAAATTAAATAAGTATGACAGAGCCTATATGTTTCCTAGCAAAGTACTATTCCCAGCTATCTTTACTTGTTTATTACTTTTCTCATTTGGATGGAGTATTTATGGTAAATCGGTTAATTTAAAACTAATTATTGCATCATCCCTTTTGGTTATTACTGTTAAATTTATATCAATTAACTTGAAGTTGAGTTTATTGCAGATAGCCATTTTCATTCTAGTTTTGTTAGTAGCTTTAGTTGCAATTGTAAACTTTTTTGAAGTTGAAATATTAAAGCCAATTCTTTATGGGATGATAATAGCGTTATCTTTAGGTGTTTCTGAAACTCAAAAAAGAGCTTATTTAACTCAAGAAAAAGATTGTTATTATCCTAAGTTAGAAGATAGAGATTATTTGTTTTCTGTTGCGAACTGGGGAAGTATTGTTTTTCCACTTTTCTTAGCAATTATACCATTGTTTTCAAAAGATTTACCTTTATGGCCAATATTAATATTTATTTCTGTACAAATGTCTCACTGGTTTAATATTGACAAACCTAATCTTACGCGTAAAAATTATTCTCAAAGTTTATTTATCGGTTATGCCCTACTATTATTATTGATAGGAATTGCTAACTCACCCTGGCCTATACCAATAACACTTGTACATAAAGCTCCTAGTTCAACTGCTCTTTTAATTAGTACTGTAATTGCAATTGGAGGTCTAATTGCAAAGTTAAAAGATAAAGGTTCTTGGAGTTTTAAATATAATATAAGTGCATATCGCGAGTATTTTAACAGATACGTTCTATTTGTCTGGTCTTTGGCGGTTTTAAATGTTCTATCAATAGTTTTTCTGTATTTTGCTGAAGCTTTTGCCCTAGATGCCATTGAAGTAATTCAAAAAAAAGTAACAGAGATTATAGGATTTAGTTTTTTGATGTTAGTCATTGTTACATTTATTTATTTTAGGAAAAATGAAGATAATGATTCAAGCAATACCTCGACCTCAACAGGCAGCGAAGACTCTAGTATTGAAGAGAACACCGAAACCAATAATATTGACAACATGACAAAATTAACGTGTTTATTGAAAACAACTAGATTACAGACTTCAATAATACCAGGAATAGCTGTTTTTTTAATAGCTTATTTTTCAGCGGATATCTATTTATTTGAATCTTTGCTTGGGGGATTGATTTTTACTCTAATTACAATGTTTGGATTTCTTGTAAATGATATACTAGACTATAAAAAGGACAAGATCGCTGGCATAGATAGACCTATTGCTAAAGGTTTACTGGATCCAGTTCATGCGATGTTTTATGCTTTATTGATAAGTATTGTGATAATCGTTTTAAGCCATTATTCGGGGAATTCAATAGCAAATAATATTGTGCTTGGAACTTTATTTACTCTTATTTGCTATTCATACATATCCAAATTCATACCTCTAATTAAAGGTATGGTAACTGCGCTATTATGTGTTTCACCTATAGCTTATGCTTCAAGTATCGCAGATTACAGATTGGCACATATATTATACTTTGCAACTTTTATATTAATCTTTGGGCGTGAGATTATGAAGGATGGGATTGATTATGAAGGTGATAGTAAATCTGGTATCAAAACCTTACCTGCGTATTTAGGAGTAAAAGGAAGTAAACTATTTGGGTGGATGATAATGCTTGTAGGTTCATTTTTGTTTATTATAAATAAAAGTGACGTTGCATTAGTTATCACAAGTTTGCCTATCTTCATTCTGTTAGTTGGTTTTCTTTTATCAAGACAAAATGATAAAATAGGAGTAAAAATGTCTAGAATTGTACTACTAATATATGCTATAACAATCCCTTTCTTGATATGAAGAATATAGTATTATTTATAAGAGCTATTGGAACACCATTAATGTTTCTAGCAATTTTTTCATTATTACATTTGTTGTCGAAATCGAATGTAATTCCGTCACTTGATGATTTAGGTGTTATGCTTGAGCATTTTTTTGAAAATTATGGTCTGATTGCAATAGGAATTGTTTCCATAATTGAGAATATCGTGGGAGTTAACATTTATTTTCCAGGATCAATTGTAATACTAACTGGAATGGCTATGACATCAGGTGATCCCATGAGAGGGGTTATGACATTCTTTGTAATTACTTTGGGCGCTTTTATTGCTTATTATATTAACTTTAGAATTGGTAAACTTTTAAAAAAAGTTGGACATAAAATGAGTAACCTCATAGTTAAGTTTCTGTTGAAGATTATGAAGCAGGGTAAAGAAGGCAATGTACTATTATCAAAAAACATAAAAGAAACTGATAAGAGCTACAATTCTTTAACAAAATTAGAACTATGGGCTTGGTATTTCGGATCTTTTTGGCATCCACATTTTGCTGCAGTTACTTGTGTTATTACGGGTTATGAGGGATTTTCCTATAAATGGTTTCTTAAACATGTAATAATTGTAGGAGTATTTTGGAATTTGTTTTGGGGAATTACAATGTATAATTTTGGAAGTTTTAAGGATTCTGATATTGATTTGAATATTGTGATGTTTGTATATCTTATTTGTTGGGTTTTTGTATCTGCATATAAGTATATGAGAAAATTGAATAAGTTAAAATTATTGAACCATAAGTTATGAAAAAGAAAAAAGAACCTGAACAGCTCATACGCGGGAAGGAATTCCATAAAAAGATACAAAAACAATGGGAATTAGAAGCTCCTGGTATTGTAATGTCTGAAAAAACAATTCAGAAGAAAAACTTAAGAAAAGGTAGAATAGATATTTTGATTGATGTTGAAAAACCTAGCGTATGCGGTGCTATACTTGAAATTAAAGCTTCAGATTGGGATAAAATGACTGAAGTTGCGGTTCGTAGGAATATTAATAGACAAGCCAACCAAATTCATGGTTACCTTGAATCTCAATTCGATGGTGGTGAATACGTTCCAACTGGGTTAAAGAAAGATCTTTGTATAGGAATAATTTTCCCGAAAAGACCTAAATCAATGGATCGGCAGATATTTATAGAAGAAACCTTCTTAAGTAAAGATGTTACAGTTGTATGGGAAGATGAAAGTATTGAAGTTAAAAGAGCTAGAAGCATTAAGTAATTTCGAAGTGACGAATATTCTAAGAAATTGATAAAAGTTATTATCCCACATAATGCTTTTAAATCTTTAAGAAAGAGTCTTAAAATATTAGGTGTAAACAACTCAACTATGTTTCCTGATTTGGAAGGATTATGCAAACATTTAGAAACGAGATTTTCAAAATTAGATGATGAATAAACAAGGAGTCCAACCATGAAAAAACGTATCATTATATGTGCCGATGGCACATGGAATCGTCCTGAAAAGGATTTGAAGAAAGATTTTCCTACTAATGTTCTGCGTTTGGCACGAGGTCTCAAGCCTATTGGATCAGACGTAGTTCCTCAGCAGGTGTTTTATGACTGGGGGATTGGATCATACCATGATAAACATGTTGGTGGTATTACCGGAAAAGGTCTGCATAAGAATATTGTTGATGATTATCGCTACATTGTGCAGAATTATTCTCCCGGAGATGAAATTTATCTTTTCGGTTTCAGTAGAGGAGCTTATACAATTCGTTGCCTGTGTGGTTTGATCAACAACTGTGGTATTATCAAAAGACC
>WTAK01000070.1 GCA_013139625.1 Candidatus Delongbacteria bacterium
CTTTCCTCTCTGATTTCTTCCGCTCTTGGATCTGCATAAAGATATCTCACACTTATCTGCAAATTATTAAGAACTTCAATTGTTCCCTCAATTGGATTATATCTGAAAGGTCTTACCTTTAAAGCACCAACGTCAACTCCTCTCATTGTTCCACTTTTTGAAATACTTGCAATCTCGCTATCGTTAAACTTTGATGAAGTATAAGCTGTTGCATTATAAATAAATTTTCTATCTTCGGGGTTTGAAGATTTTGAGTAACTTGGTTGAGCAGGCATTATTGGGTGATCAATACCAAGTTCAGAAAGCTTATAAATTTTTGAATCATAGCTTACAACTTCTACTTCTGGTTCAGCTCCATAAGGCATTGCAATCAACTCATGAAAAGTTGGTAATGCCGGTGATCCTTCGCCCCTTGTTGTATAGCCATTGTCGATAGATATAGATGTAAATTCACCTTTCTCAGTTACGATATCTTCAAAATTGATATCCTTCACATTGAAATTGATGTCAAGATAACTATCAGTGTCGAACTGGATCTTGTATCCCGTTTCTTTTGATCCGTCAAGTAATGCTGTATTTGCTGAGAATAATGACAATGTAAAAACCAGCAACATGAGTAAAAAAACTCTCATCTCTCCTCCATAATTTACTATTTTTGGGGTTATACTGTCATTCTAAATATACACTTGAGCGGACTTTGTCTTTACGTTGAAATCAAAATAATTATATTTATACCATTTTGTCAACATAAAAAAAATAATTTATCGTGAAACATATCTATTTCACTACTTTTGCTTTTATGAAAAAAACTACCGTGCTTAAAATGATAGCTTAGAAGTTTAGTAATAAATACTAAATCACACTTTCATTTGCAGAAAAATACCACAAAAAAAAAGGCTATCGTGAAAAAACGATAACCTTAAGTTCAGTAATAAAATATAGTAAATGAAGTAGAACAAGGAAGATCTGAATTTTGGCTCAGGAGCTTAGTAAACCTAAGCGACTGGATAAAATTTAAATCTGACGTAGTTATACAAAATTTAATATGTTTTATTCTGGGCTGATAGCGTCTGATGGACAAACCGCTGCACAAGCACCACAATCAATACAAGCTTCTTTATCGATCACATAGATGTCACCTTCTTTAATACAATCTACCGGACATTCTGGTATACAAGCACCACAAGCTACACACGCGTCACTAATTACATGAGCCATTTTTCTCTCCTAGTTAACTAATTTTTTATTGTTGTTTTATTCATCAGTTCAAAATTAATTAAATTATAATTCTTTGTCAATACATTTTTCATTAATGAAATTTCGGCAATTAATGTATAAAATGATAACTTGACTTGAAAAATACTCTTTAATACATTTCTTTTGAAATTGATAAGGAAAGTAAATTACTATAATGAAAGATCGAACTAAAGCACTCGTACTCATATTATCTTCAACGTTATCTTTCTCTTTTATGGGAGCATTTGTAAAAGCTTTAGGTGATTTTCCTGTGCATGAAAAAGTATTCTTTAGAAATTCCGTAAGTCTTTTTGTCGCTTTTTTTATATTAAGTTTCTCCGCAAGGTATTCTTCTCAGAGAAAAAAAGGATTTCTGAAATTGATATTTGGACAGGTTACAAATCAAAAACATCTATTGGTAAGATCTCTTCTTGGATTGCTCGGAGTTGCTTTTCATTTCTATGCATTATCCAGATTATATCTCGCTGATTCTCAAATATTAAATAGAACCTCTCCAATATTTGTAACATTGTTTGCATTTCTTTTTCTAAAAGAGAAACTTTCTAAGGTTCAAATATCAACCATCTTTTTTGCAATGCTCGGTGCTATAATGGTAATTAAGCCGAAGTTCGATTATTCTATGCTTCCCGCTTTAGGTGCTTTCGGAGCTGCAATTATGGCTGGTGCTGCATATACTTTTGTAAGGTTTCTCAGAGACAAGGAAAAACCTGAAACTATTATTTTCTACTTTTCTCTTTTCTCTGTGGTTGGATCGTTACCTTTTATGATACCTGTTTTTGTTATACCTAATACTACCCAATGGCTATTATTATTGGGAATTGGTATTACAGCCTCTATCGGTCAAATAGGCCTTACACATGCTTACAGGCATGCAAAAGCTTCCGAAGTTTCAATTTATACTTATACAGGAATTATTTTCTCTGCATTGATAGGATATTTTCTCTGGGATGAAATTTCGGATATTACAAGTATCTTTGGCGGGTTGGTAATTATTCTATCAGCTGTCACGGTGTTTTATTATAACAATCGAAAAGAAAAAACTAATCAGGGGTGAATTCTTTTTTGAATTTCTTTTGCAGTTCCGTGTCCATCTCTAATTTCGTGACAATATGATTGCCTAAAACTAGATAATCCATTTCTGTTCTCATGAAACAAGATAGTGCATCTTCTGGTGATTCAACTATTGGTTCACCTCTTACATTAAAGCTGGTATTGATGACAACTCCATATCCAGTCAATTTCTTAAACTCATTGATAAGTTCCCAATACCTAAAATTTATATTTTTATTTACACTTTGCAACCTTGCAGAATAATCAATATGAGTCACAGCCGGAATATCTGACCTTTCAAAATGAAGCCTTTCATAGAGAGGCTTTTTATAATAATTCTCCGGTAAATCGCTTCTTCTTTTCTCTACAACAGGGACTACATTTAGCATGTATGGGCTTGGTATATCTATATCAAAATAATCCTGCATATCTTCTTCCAGTACCGATGGAGCAAATGGTCTGAAACCTTCTCTGTATTTTATCTTTAAGTTCATTCTTTTTTGCATTTCAGCTTTACGGGCATCTCCTAGAATACTTCTGTTACCTAATGCTCTTGGACCAAATTCCATTCTTCCTTGGAACCATCCTACTACATTGCCTTGGTCTAATAACTTAGCTGAAAATTGTGCCAATTCATTAAAATTGTCATAATATTTTGAGCTTACATTAAACTTCTTCAGAACATTTTCAATTTGTTCGTTGGTATATTCCGGTCCCAGATACGCTCCTTTCATACTATCAGGAAAAATAATCTTCCTCGGGGTATCATTTTCTGTGTAATAGTATGCTAAAGCTGCACCCAAAGATCCACCGGCATCGCCTGAAGCGGGTTGAACCCAAATATTTTCAAAAACTTTTTCTTTTAATA
>WTAK01000046.1 GCA_013139625.1 Candidatus Delongbacteria bacterium
ATAGGTACTCCTGTTATGATTTTTTGATGTAGAATTTAGTTTCACCATCAGCTTCTTCCATTGAAAGAAATTCATTTCCTGTTTTCGTGCACCATGCAGGAATATCTGTTTTTGAACCGGGGTCTGTTCCGATCATTTGAAGAACTTTTCCGCTTTCTAAACCTTTCATAGCCTTACTTAGCTTAATGATAGGCATTGGGCATGATAACCCTTTACAATCCAAACTTTGATCAAAATCCATGATTTTCTCCTTTTGTTATTTATCGGGCGTTATGAATAACGCCCTTACAGTTTTATTTGTTTTCCCATTTGGTCTTTAGTTCTTTTTCGATCATCTCTTTAACTTTTTTATCGTGTCCTTTTTCAGGGTGTAATTTCTGGTTGATAATTTCACAACGAAGCTCTTGAACGAATCTATCAAGATCCTTAGCTTGCTTGTACTGCTCTTTAGGTGCGTAACCTTCTTTGATAGCCATATCTCTCAACACATCAAGAACATCTGAAAATTTAACACCTTGAGGACAAAGTGCGTAGCAAGTATAACATCTTGAGCACATCCAAAGAATATCAGAAGATAAAACTTCTTTTTTCATTCCAAGAATACACATTCTGATGATCTTTCTAGGATCATAATCATCATTTACTTCTGCGACAGGGCATGCTGCAGTACAAGTTCCACAAGTAAAACATCTCTGTAGATGTTCAGCACCCGGTAGAGCCGCGATCTCATTTTTGAAATTAGGATCCATTTCGCTTAGTATAATTTTATCCATTTTTTTATATCCCTTAATTTTTAATTTCTTCGCAGAGGGAAGGCGTGGGAGCCTTCCCTTACGGACTAACCACTACTAAAAAGCATCCGGAATGCTTTTAAGTTCTTCAAATGAGAAAACAGGTCCATCAATACATACATATTTTGATCCGATACCACATCTTCCACATTTACCGATACCACACTTCATTCTTCTTTCAAGTGAAGTGTAAATTCTTTTATCATCAAATCCGAGTTTCTTAAGAACAGGCAAAGTGAATTTGATCATAATAGGAGGACCACAAACAATAGCCCATGCACTAGGATCAGGAGCTACTTGCTCAGTAATCGTAGGTACGAATCCACAGTGTTTATTCCAACCTTCAACAGGAGTATCAATAGTTAAGTGAAGTGTAAGGTCATCTCTTTTATCCCATTCTGCCAATTCATCTTTATAGATCAATAGGTCAGGATTCCTTGCACCGTAGATAACAGTGATAGCGCCATAATCTTCTCTATGTTCAAGCATGTAAATAAGCATAGATCTTAAAGTTGTGAATGCAAATCCACCACCTATGATAACAACATCTTTACCTTTTAATTTTTCGAGTGGATACCAATTACCCAGTGGCCCACGAATACCAACAATGTCACCAACATTTAAGTAATGTATCTCATTTGTTACAGATCCTGTTCTATTAACAGTGAACTTCAATATTCCTTCTTCTGTTGGTGAAGAAGCTATTCCAAAAGGTGATTCTCCCTTACCTAAGATTGAGAATTCGCAGAATTGACCCGGCATGTAATCGAATTTGTCTTCTTCATTTACAAATGACAGATCAAAAGTACGAAGAGAACCATCAGGATTTTCTGATAATACTTTTTCAACTTTCATCGGTATAGGAATGTATGCATTATTACACATTTATATAGTCCTTTAATTTAGTATTCTAATACTTTCTTAATTACTTCTCTGATATCCAAGTTCACAGGGCAGACAGTAACACATCTTCCACAACCCGTACAAAGATCAACTTCATAGTTGTCTTTGAAATAATTGTACTTGTGCATTATTCTTTGTCTAACTCTCTGAACAGCTACACCTCTAGGGTTATGACCAGATGCTTCTTTTGTAAATAATTGGAACATACATGAATCCCAAAGTCTAACTCTGCTACCTTTTCCATCTTTTCCTTCATCATCCATATCAAAACAATGGCAGGTAGGGCAGACGAATGTACAAGCTCCACAATTAATGCATTTTGCAGAGATTTCATCCCAGATAGGTTCATCCCATACTTTTGCAAGTTTATCATGAACAGGTTTTGTATCGACTTTTTCAGCAAGATAAGAATCTGCAGTAGTTTTAAGCTTTTCTATTTTTTCAGTATCTTTTGCATCAGTTTTTTCAGCTTTGTCGTAAGTCTCAAGGAATTTCTTACCTTTGTCACTTACACCTTCCATAATATAATCATTATCTGTCTCAACAACAAATACATCTGAACCAACTTTATCAAATGGACCTCCGTCAAACCAGTGACAGAAACAAGTTGATAATGGCTCGTTACAAGCTAAATTGAATACTAAGCAGTTGTCATATTTCTGTTTCCAGTATGGATCTTTGAAATAATCTTTTTCAGGGTGCTGATGAGCATCTCCGAAAACACTGTCAAGCATCTTTAAACTTCTGGTATCACAATTTCTAATTCCCCAAAGTGCGAAAGGTTTCTCATTTCTCTCAGGAACTTTCAAACCATCTTTTGAATACTTGAAAAGAACTTCTGCTTGAGGGAAGAATACTTCCTTAGGGGATTTTGTAGTGTTATAAATAGAATGATCAATGTCGAATACGGATTCGATCTTACCGAAGGTAGTCTTCTTGCCGTGTTCAACAGGAGCATATACAGAGTATTCCTTCATCAGGAAGTCGATGAATTCATTTAATTTTGTTTTTTTAATCTTAAGCATATCCAACCTATTAATATTACATTATAAAGTCTTGCTTCTCATTTTCACAGAAAGAAACCATAGCAGGTTTTTCATTTATATCCAATCCTGCAGTATAGTCAAATCTATCTTTCACTGATTGTTCTACTTTTTTATTCATAATTCTAAGGTCAAGGTCAACAGGGCATGCTGTTACACATGAACCGCAGTCAACACATCTTCCGGCAACATGAAGATTTCTGATCAGGAGGAAAATAACCGAATCAGTTACTTCAGGTGTTTTTCCGATCCATTGAGGGTCGTTCTGATCTA
>WTAK01000270.1 GCA_013139625.1 Candidatus Delongbacteria bacterium
TATTGGCTAGAAAGTGACAAACCACCATCTAGATCACTTCAATTTCTTGGTTCAGATACAGATAAAGAAGTAGGTTTTCAAATTGCTTATGATTTGGATTATGAAGATTGCCAAAATACTGAACGAATTGGTAACGTAAGTAATCCAGGTGGTTCTGATCCATATGGTGGTGCTTGGCGAGTTGGTAGGACTTATGGGAAATCTTATCCGTATCTATTTAATTTTTATCCTGCGAAAGAAGAAACGAAAAGTTATGAGGGAAGGATTTTCAGAGGATATTATGATCCAAAAGAATATTCTGATAATGCAACTAGTGTTCAGTTTTTTAAAATTGAAGAAGGTAAATATCAATTGTTTGTAGATTATCATAAAAGTGTATCATCAGATATTATTGTATTACCAGAAGAACTAACAGGATATAAGATTACTCCAATTGATGTTCACAATAATTTATCCTTAAATTCAGTATTTGTATTTCCAGAAGGAATAGAAATAGATGTTACAGGTGATTATGGCTATGGTGTATTTGATTTAGAATTGAATGTTGATAGAGAATCAATATCAGAAAATGCATATAATAGTATATTGGAACCTTGTGATGATGGTAGTTACAATTTATTCATTTATTACGATAAAACGTTCAAATTTGACAGAATTAATCTTGGTAGTAATTTGGCTTCATATAAAATAGAAAAAACTGAAAGTTATGGTACAGCTCTAAAGTATGATAGAGTTGATGAGTATGGGAATACTTATATGGGAACTTATATTGGAAGTATCCCATATAATTATGGTGTGTACAATATTTACAACGATAATTCATCAATTACACCTACAAATTATTTTGTATCAACAGTAGGTAGTGATGATAAGTTGATTTCTTATCCAGTCGATTCTTACTTTGGTTCGGAAGACTATCCATTCGCAAGTATACATAAAGCAATTGAGGAATCAGGGGAAGGCAATTGTGTAATATATGTAGCACCAGGTACGTATGGAGGATTAAATGATCAAGAATTTTACTACTATAATACTGAAGATTATCTTTCTTGGACAGTTGAAGGTGAATATAAATATGCTGTATATATTTACGAAAAAGAAAACATAGAAATAACTAGAGATCCTGATTATACAACAGGTGATGTAATAATTGACGGTTTTGGATTAAATGCTTCAGTTTATTCAAGTACTACTCCAAAATACTCTCGCGGTAGGTATGGATTCTATGTTAGGAATTCAAGAAATATTAAAATTAAAGATATTGAAGTTAAATTAGTGCAACAATGTGCAGATGTTACTCTTGAAGAAAAAGGATCAAGAGGGGATGGAATTATTCTCATTGATTCTCCAAATTGCACTCTAGAAAATTTACGCATTCATAACTGTGGGGGAATGGGTATCGCTATGAGCAATATGTGCGAAAATTCTCTAATAAAGAATTGTGATTCATTTGAGAATTATGATCCATATACTGTTGGAAAAGATGAATATGGTAATCCGAGAAATGATCGTGGTCAAGATGCAGATGGTTTTAGATATAGTCCTTCAAGCGAAGATGTTTCAGTAGGGGAAGGTGTTAAATTTATTGGATGTAGAGCTTGGAAAAATTCAGATGATGGATGGGATTTGTTTGGGTGTGAGGAACAAGTATTGATTGATAATTGTTGGGCATTTAAAAATGGTCATGACCCTTACCCAAGTACTGGCACATTTTATGGTAATGGAATTGGATTTAAATTAGGACCTAATACATATCATAATCCAAGAGATTATGCCGTTTATAATCCTGATGGAACTATTAATCATTATGATTATGATGAAGATTATTCAGATAATCCACCAAGCCATATTGCAAGAAATTGTATAGCTTATGGGAATGAAAATAGCGGATTTGATATAAATAATTCGTTTAGAAAACAATTTTGGTACAACAATTGTTCTATAGATAATAGTAATAAAAATTTTATTGTTTCACAAAATCAAAATAATATAGCGAATATAACAAACTCAGGTTGGACTGGCAACCCAGGGACAAATAATTTTATACTAAAAAATAACATTTCTTACATAGGAAGTAACCAATTTGTAGAAAATGATGATCTAATAATTGACAATGATCAAAACAATACATGGAATGAATGTTTTGAGGTTACAGATGATGATTTTGTTAATTTTGACAATACTGTTGATCCTTCAGTTTATTGTGATTATATGACATCAGTTTCACGTGTAAATGACTTACTTCCAGTGTTAGATTTTTTTAAACTGGATCATTATTCTGATTTAGTAGATAACGGTATAACAGAGATAGAATCTCCAGGTGTTTATCCAGGTGTATATGTTACTAAAGATATATACGGTATAAATCCAGATTTAGGTTGCTATGAAAATCAAGATTTATATCGATATGATGGTATCTACGATGATAATGTATTAATCGTTGAAGAAATGATGCCGTACACTATAAGTAGTGGAGAGGAGTACATCATTGCAAATGGTGGAAGTATAGAAGCAAATGCAGATCTTATTATAGATAGTGGAGGTAAATTAATACTACTAGATGGTGCTGTAATTAATGCTTATGAAAATTCTGAAATCAAAGTAAAAGATGGAGGTTTTTTCAGATCAACAGATGCAACTATCATCGGTGTTGAACAGTGGAATGGTATTGTGAGTGAAGATGGTGGAGATGTTGGTTTGACTTCAACTTCTATTACAAATGCAGAATGTGCTTTAAGTGTAGTAAATTCAAATGGCTATGTCTTAAATTCTACAATCTCTGATTGTGATAATGGAGTTAATCTAATTAACTGCAATCATTTTATGATGAATGGGAATAATATAACTGGAAATAATATTTCTGAAACGATCGGTGTTTCGTTAACACAATATTCAACAAATAATACAGAAACGTTCAACGGTAATACTATAACCGATTTTGATACAGGTCTATCAATTATATCATGTTCGCCAGAGTTAACAAACAATGTTATTGAAGATAATGCTTCTTACGGTATCTTTATTTCTGGTTATAATACATTCCCTGTATTAGTTGATTATGATGCGATTGAAGATGATGTAAATAATCATATAATAGATAATGGAATTGCACAAATCGGTATGAAATATGCGGCTGGTGTGTATATGGATGAAGGCTGGAATAATATTTATTCTGGTACAATACCTTCAGTTCCTTCAATTCCTTGTTTGTTAGGTTTAAGTGAAACTTCTAAAGCTGATTTGCCAAGTACTGTTAGCATTCCTGCGAGTGAAAATTACTGGGGGTATAACTTAGATATAGATGCAACTACCGAAGATTCATTTTTTGATTTGTATTACAAGTATCTTCTAGATTATTCAGGTGATGCACACGTTCCTTATACTGTGCAAACCAGTAAAGAAAAAAATAATGATATTAAATCTGATTCAAAAGAATTATTATCTAAAGCAATAGAGTTTAGAAATGAAGGGAAAATAAAGCAAGCAATTGATAAACTTGATATTCTTATAAAAAAATATTCTGATACTAACGAATATTATGTTGCTTTGTATATGCTACCGGGACTGTATGAAAAACAAGGAATGTCTTTTGAACCTATATTAACATTCATAGATGAAAAATTAAAATCAGATGATGAAACAATAAACAAGAAATTCCATAAGGAAATGAAAGTTCATGTTAATATGTTAGATGAAAATTACGATGAAGCTATCAAGATTGCTGAAGAAATGAAAAGTGAAGCTACTTCTGAAAGTGAAGTTATTCTTTCTGAAATTGATATTGCTATAGCTAAGCTAATGAAAAATGGTCAAAAGAAAGGAAAGGTTGATTATTCTGAAGTTGTCAGAAACTTAATTCTAGAACTTATGGGTTATGAAATTGAAAAGGATTCAAGTATAGATTCTAACATACCTGACAAAATAGAATTGTATCAGAACTATCCAAATCCATTTAATCCTATAACAGAGATAAAATATGCACTTCCTACAGATTGTAATGTAAATCTCAAGATTTTCAATGCAAATGGTAGAGTTGTTGCTGATTTGGTTAAATCTACAATGAATGCAGGATATCATATAGTTCAGTTTGATGCTACAAAGTATTCAAGTGGAATATTTTACTATCAGTTGAAAGTAGACGGTAACGTGAAAATGACCAAGAAGATGTTGATGGTTAAATAGTATCAAATACATCAATACAAAATCATTAGAGGTGGTATCAAAACCACCTCTTTTTTATAACTATAAATTGACACATAGGGATTGTTTTAAAAGAAAAATTAATTAGGGCTAACGTGTGGAAAAAAGACATATGTCGTATTATTTTTCAAATCGTGCCTAATCAAAAAGGATATA